>JAKACS010000278.1 GCA_021821235.1 Bacillota bacterium | reverse complement strand
ACCCGCCTCCTGACCTGGTAACTAAAGAGCAGACCACATAATGATTCCTGGGGTGGATGGATGGTCTGTCTGCAGACGGATACGGGAAAAATCCAATTGTCCAATCATTATTTTGACAGCTCGGACGGATGAAGATGACACATTGCTAGGGTTTGAATTGGGGGCGGATGATTATGTAACCAAACCCTATAGTCCGCCAATCCTATTGGCAAGAGCGAATTTTATCGAAGTGACCCATCACGCAAACGAGCACAAGGTGGGACTGGATTAGGATTAGCAATTTCCAATAATATTTTAAAATTACACCAAGCTGAACATGGGGTTCAAAATACGGAAAACGGCGTCGTGTTCTATTTTTATTTAAATACGGTTTCTGCCAGACCCCAATCAGATCATGAAATGGCCATATAATTGAAATTGACCAAAAAGGCGGTTTATAGAATAACCGCCTTTTTACTGTTTAAAACCCAAGGACAGGATGCGGTACATACGAAACCTGTACCCGTTAGTCTATTTCAGATATTCTATATATCATTTATGGGTCTTCACACCAGTGCTTTCACATTGGATCGTTCCAATCGCAGCTAACTGTTCAATCTGTTCTTCCAAATATCCAAATTTCAATAAGATTTCTTTGGAATTTTCTCCGAGTTTTGGCGGTGGCTGTTTGATGGCTAAGGGTGAATGGCTCAATTCAAAAGGTAATCTTGGTAGTTTTAAATCTTTAATATGAGAATCACTTATTTTCGCCCACATACCGATGGCTTTCGTTTGCTCATCTTCCACAACTTCAGAAATTTTTTTCACTTTTGAACATGGAACACCCGCATCAACCAAAAGGCGCACCCATTCATCCGCCCGATTCGTCGTAAGAATTCTATTAATAGCAATGGATAATTGTTGCTGATTCTCTAACCGCTTCGTATTTGTACTAAATTGAGGATCACTTGCCCACTCAGGTTTACCCAGTACTGTACATAATTTTGCAAATAAGGAATTGTTTGATATTCCTATCAAGATTGCAGCATCGCAGGCATGAAATGCTCCATACGGGGCAAATGCTGTATGGCTCGCTCCATTTTTTTGCGGTTCCTTACCTGTAGCAAGCCATGATAGCAAATGATAACTTGACCAGAAAACACCCGTTTCATATAAAGAAGTGGTTACCAACTGCCCTTCCCCTGTTCTTTCTCGATGATATAAAGCAGAAATGACACCGATTGCACCCCACATCGCACTTCCCTGGTCTAAAATCGAAACAGGAACGCGGGCGATTTCTGCCCCCTCCGTTCCGTTAATCCCCATGATGCCAGTATCCGCTTGACAGATTGCATCATAACCCGGCCTCTCGCGTAATGGACCGTCTTGACCGTAGGCAGACAATGAACAGTAAATAAGAAAGGGATTGATTTGTTTTAATTTTTCAAAACCAAAGCCCATTTTCTCGGCTTTTTTAAAGCGGAAATTTTCTACAAAAATATCAGCATGTTTCACAATTTCATAGACAATTTGGCGCCCATCTTCCTGTTTTAAATCAACAACAATTGAGTGCTTGTTTCGATTAATATGAAGAAAGTAGACTCCTTCCCCTTCCCAAAAAGGACCCATTTCCCTGGAGTCATCGCCAATATCCGGTCTTTCAATTTTAATAATTTCTGCTCCAAGGTCTCCTAGTATCATTGTCAAACTTGGCCCTGATATATTGGTAGTTAAATCAACGACTGTTATCCCGCTTAACGGTCCTTCCATCATGAAACCCCCTAACGTAAAAAGAACTTTTTTAAAAAAGTTTCTGCAGTTGAATTTATTAAAAAGAGCGAGGTAAGCCTAAGACATGCTGCCCAACATAGCTCACAACTAAATTGTTTGTGATTGGCGCAACAATAAAAAGCCTCGCCTCCCTAAACTTTCTTTCGATATTGTATTCTTTTGCAAACCCATAACCTCCGTATGCATCCATTGCTGCATTGGCTGCTCGCCATGTAGCCTCTGATGCAAGGTATTTCGCCATATTGGCTTCTGCTCCGCACTCAGCATCACCATCAAATAGTTGTGCTGCTTTGTCTCGCGTTAGTTTAGCTGCTTGGATGTCCATGTAGGCCTTGGAAATTGGAAAT
This sequence comes from Bacillota bacterium, assembly GCA_021821235.1. Next base: position 3,268 of record JAKACS010000278.1, on the reverse strand, counting down.
TGAACCCCTTGATTCTGCCCGATCGGCCGGCCAAACACAACACGTTCATTAGCGTACTGGACGGATTTGTCAACGAAATACATTCCATCTCCGACTGATTCCGAAGCAATTAGAATTCGTTCAGCGTTCATTCCTGCTAAAACGTAACGGAAGCCCTTTCCTTCCTCACCGATTAAATTTTCAACAGGAATTTCTGCCCCTTCAAAAAATACTTCTGTTGTTGCATGATTTATCATCGTATCAATCGGGCGAATATCTATTTTATCTGCTTGTTCCTTCATATCAAGAATAAACAGGCTCAAACCGTCCGTCTTTTTCTTTACTTGATCTTTTGGAGTAGTTCGGGCCAACAGCAACATTAAATCGGAATGTTCGGCACGAGAAGTCCAAATTTTCTGACCGCTAACCACATATTTATCCCCTTTTCTCTCAGCAAATGTTTGGATACTTGTCGTATCACTTCCGGCTGTTGGTTCTGTGATGCCAAAAGCTTGTAACCGCAATTCACCACAAGCGATTTTCGGGAGATACCTTTGCTTCTGGTCTTCATTCCCATGACGGAGCAGTGCCCCCATTGTGTACATTTGGGCATGGCAAGCTCCCGCGTTGCCACCGGTTCGATTGATTTCTTCTAATATAATCCCCGCTTCTTTCATTCCCAGACCTGCTCCGCCATATTTTTCAGGGATCAAGACAGACAGCCATCCTTCATCCGTTAACGCTTGAACAAAGCTGGTAGGATAAGCACTCCTCTCATCAAGATCCCGCCAATATTCTTCAGGGAAGCGGTTACACAAAGCCTGTATGCTTTTTCGGATCATTTCGTTTTCAGCAGATTCCTGCATGTTTGTATTGGACATTTTTCATACCTCCAAATTGATCAGACTTCTATTTCCCGATCCACTTAGGCGCACGTTTTTCGTTAAAAGCTGAGATTCCTTCCAAGCGGTCTTCCGAATTTGCACATTTATAATAAGCTTCTAGTTCAAGGGCGATTCCGGTCTCTAAATCTGTCTCGGATCCTTTATTCACCGCCTTCTTTAATGCTTTCAACGAAAGCGGTGCGTTTTTCACAATCGTTCCGGCTAGGTTCATCGTTTCTTCTAGTAATGTTTCACTCTTGCAAATATGGTTTACCAATCCCCATTGTTTTCCTTCATCAGCAGTAATCGTTTTGCCTGTATACAGTAATTCTTTCGCAAGGCCAATTGGAACTAAACGAGAAAGAAGTTGCGTACCGCCAATTCCAGGTATAAGGCCTAGTTTGGCTTCCGGCAATCCCATTTTTGTACTGGTTGCAGCCGTTCGAATATCGCAGCTTAATGCAATTTCAAGCCCACCGCCCATTGCATAGCCATTCATTGCTGCAATAACCGGGTAAGGAAACTCGCGTATGTGTTCGGTTACTTCTTCAAAATAGTCATGCTGTCTTTTCCAATCCTCTTGTGACATACCATTCCGTTCTTTTAAGTCAGCTCCAACGCAAAAACTCTTTGTTCCTGAACCAGTAAGAATCAAAACACGTACAGACTCGTCATATTTTAATTCCCGAAAAACCTCGAGAAGCTCTAATGCCATCTTTGTATTCAACGCATTTAATACTTCTGGGCGGTTTAGGGTGATCAGTGCGACTCCTTCATATTGATCTGCCCATACTGTTTTGATTGTTTCATATCTTTTGGTCACCATTTACCTTCATCCCCTTTCAGCTATTATGAATTTGAAGCATTTATTTGTCCTCTTCGGGATATTGTATCCAAAATGTCGTTTTATTGTTTTTATCCCTATTCAAAAAACAGAACTCTAATCTTCACCTGTGAAATATGGCCGATGATTTTTACCATTTTTTCGTTTGTTCGAGAAATTGTTCCTTGCCAATCTTGTACCAATCATTCCCTTCTTGATCGACAATCACAACAGCAGGAAAATCCTTTATCGAAAGTTTATAGATTGCTTCGGGACCAAGATCCTCATAGGCAATAACCTCCAATGACTTAATCGTTTTGGCAATCAAAGCCCCCGAACCGCCAATGGCCGCAAAATAAACCGCTTTGTTTTTTTTCATCGATTCAATGACTTCGGTACTGCGATAGCCTTTTCCAATCATTCCTTTTAGCCCGAGATCCAATAAAGCAGGTGTAAATTTATCCATTCGCCTGCTTGTCGTCGGTCCAGCAGAGCCGATGATACTGCCTGGTTTTGCTGGAGTCGGTCCGACATAATAAATGGTTTGACCTGCAATATTGAACGGCAATTCACCCCCTTTTTGCAGTGAATCTACCATCCTTTTATGGGCAGCATCACGTGCCGTGAAAATGGTACCACTTAGTAAAACGCGATCGCCTGCTTTTAATTCAAAAATGGCACGATTTGAGAGAGGGGTTGTAATATCGATAGCTGACAATTTTTTTCACCTCCTATAGTCGGATCTCCTTATGTCTGCTTGCATGGCAATTCAAATTAACAGCAACCGGCAAAGCCGCAATATGACATGGTTCGATCTCGATTTTTACGTCAAGGGCAGTGGTGCGGCCTCCCATCCCCTGAGGGCCGATGCCAAGCTGATTGATCTTTTCCATTAATTCCGTTTCCAGTTCAGCTATTTCCGGGCGTTTGCTTCTTTTACCGATTGGGCGAAACAAAGATTTTTTCGCTAAATAGGCACACCGCTCAAAATTCCCGCCAATCCCAACTCCGACCACTAATGGCGGGCAGGCATTCGGCCCAGCTTGTGCAACCGTATTAAGAATGAATTCTTTAATCCCTTCCACACCATCTGCAGGCTTTAACATTTTTAACGAACTCATATTTTCACTTCCCCCGCCTTTTGCAGACATATGGATGACCAATTCATCTCCTGGTACAAGCTCAATATGAATAATCGAAGGACTGTTGTAACCTTTACTCTTTTCTCTCGTGATGGGATGGTCTACAATTGAATGTCTTAAGTACCCTTCTTCATAGCCTTTTTTTACTCCCTGATTGATTGCGTCATAAATGCTTCCGCCTGCAATGTAGCAATCCTGACCAAGCTCAGCGATAAAAACAGATACTCCAGTATCCTGGCACATTGGTACCCGCTCTGATCGGGCAATGTCCGCATTTGCCAGCAGCTTTTCCAAAATGTCTTTTCCTGTTTCAGATGCTTCGTTTTTCAAGGCAGTCCGAAAAGCTTCCATCACATCCTGGCCCAACTCAAAATTCGCCGCTTGACACATGTCGGCAACTTTATCAACAATCGTTTCATAAGCAATCGATCGCATAACAT
>JAKACS010000277.1 GCA_021821235.1 Bacillota bacterium | reverse complement strand
AAAACTCGGATTTGCAAGTGATGAAACTGCCGAAGACGGCTTTTGTTTACAGCTACCTTTGCAGCCGTTTCTGTTGCAGGAAGTTGGTGTTGTACATACGGGAGCTCTTTCCACAATGCTCGATACTGTCATGGGAGCAACCGTATCAAAACAATTTCAAGCATTTGCGACAACCATCCAATTAAATTTGACATATTTCGATTTGGTTGCAAAAGAAAATTATGTTGCTAAAACAATCATTCTTGATCATCAGGAAAATTACGTAACTGCTGAGGGTACGGTGACTGACGATAACGATTCGCTAATTGCTAAAGCAATCGGTACGTTTAAAATCAAGCCGATGGATTCACTTTCGATGGATTCACTAGGATTAAAACGTTAACCGGGGGAGGAGGCGAAACGTTGGCTGCGTTTTTACAAAAGGTGACGCATAATCCGTTCTTAAACCATCTTGGCTTTGAACTAGTTCAACTGAACGAGGATAGTGTCGCCCTAAAGCTGAAGGTGCAACCCGATCACCACAATTTGAACCAGACACTGCACGGCGGGATTCATGCTGCGATGCTGGAAAGCATACAATCTATGATTATTCAATCCATTTACAAAACAAAAACTTCAGTAATGAATTTAAACGTCCATTACCTTTCACCAGTTAGTACAGGAGAAATTATTGCAACCGCAAAAATCGTACAAAAAGGGTATAAGATCGCAACAACAGAGGCGAGAATGATAGACGAGAAACAACAGTTGATTGCAAGCGGAACAGGGGTTTATAAAATTTTGCGAAATTCATAAAATATTAACTTGAATATTCTAAAAATTTTGTATAATATAATCAATAACATACCGACTGGTAAGTATGTCGGTTAGGGGGTGTGGAGATGAATTTTGATTACTCGGGTAAAGTGAAAGAACTGCAAAAAAAATTAAGCGATTTTATGGAGGAATATATTTACCCAAACGAAAAAGTATACGCTGAACAAATCGACAAGCATGACCGCTTTTCAAAAATTCCGCCGATTATGGAGGAGCTGAAAGAAAGGGCAAAGCAAGCCGGCTTATGGAATTTATTTTTACCGGAAAGTGAATACGGTGCGGGTCTAACGAATTTGGAGTATGCTCCGCTTTGTGAGATTATGGGGCGTTCAAGTATTGCCCCGGAAGTATTTAATTGTGCAGCACCGGATACAGGCAATATGGAAGTACTTGTTCGCTACGGGACAGAAGAACAAAAAGAGCAATGGTTGAAGCCTCTCCTTGAGGGCGAGATCCGTTCCTGTTTTTCGATGACTGAACCGGGCGTTGCTTCTTCTGATGCGAGAACTATCCAGGCAAGCATTGTCCGCGATGGAGACGAATATATCATCAATGGCACAAAATGGTGGTCATCTGGCGCTGGCGACCCTCGCTGCAAAATTGCAATTGTAATGGGCAAAAATGATCCAAATGCCCCAACCTATGAACAGCAATCGATGATTTTAGTGCCGCTTGACACGCCTGGGGTTACAATTAAGCGCGTTTTGCCTGTATTTGGATATGATCATGCCCCGCACGGCCATGCAGAAATCGAATATAACAATGTCCGTGTCCCGGCGTCCAACATACTTTGGGGAGAGGGAAAAGGTTTCGCCATTGCGCAAGGAAGGCTTGGACCTGGCAGAATTCATCATTGCATGCGCTCAATCGGTGCGGCAGAAAGAGCGTTAGAAGAAATGTGTAAACGTGTACAAAATCGGACGGCTTTTGGCAAAAAGTTAGCCGAACAAGGTGTAATTCAGCAATGGATTGCTAATTCAAGAATTGAAATTGAACAGGCAAGGCTTCTGACACTTAAAGCTGCTTACATGATGGATACGGTTGGCAATAAGGAAGCTAAAGGTGAAATCGCGATGATTAAGGTTGTGGCACCAAACATGGCTTTAAAGGTGATTGACCGCGCGATTCAAGCTCTCGGGGGAGCTGGTGTTAGTGATGATTTTCCACTCGCTGCGAGCTGGGCCAATATTCGTACATTGAGGCTAGCAGATGGACCGGATGAAGTGCATCAAAGAGCCATTGCCCGCTATGAATTGAAAAAATACAGATAACAAAGGAAAACGGTCGGTGTAGAAAGGAAGAACTAATATGACATAGGTGAACGGCTTCCACTTAATATTGTATGAAAAGAGGCGGATGGAGGTAGAAAGATGCATATAAAGAATCTTTTTGATTTAAAAGGAAAGGTGGCAATTGTTACCGGAGGCGGTCGTGGTCTTGGAATGCAAATTGCTGAAGGCTTTGCGGAAGCGGGAGCGAATGTTGTTGTTTGTTCCAGAAAAGTGAATGCCTGTGAGCAAGTGAGTGAAAACTTGAAAAAATTGGGTGTTGATTCAATCGCCCTAAAATGCGATATCAGCAATCCGGAAGATGTGAAGCTAGTGGTTGAACAAACAATTGCGAAATTTGGCCGCATCGATATTTTGGTTAACAATAGCGGTGCTTCATGGGGGGCGCCAGTCGAAGAAATGCCGATAGAGGCGTGGCAGAAGGTCATCAATACAAATGTGACTGGAACCTTTCTAATGTCACAGGCAGTTGGAAAAGTTATGCTTGAGCAGCAATCTGGAAAAATCATCAACATTGCCTCGGTTGCTGGATTAAAAGGATCCAATCCTAAGTATATGGATGCGATTGGCTATAACGCCAGCAAAGGTGCGGTCATTACATTCACAAAGGATTTGGCCGTGAAATGGGGGCCAAAGGGAATTTACGTAAACGCGATTGCTCCCGGCTTTTTTCCGACAAAAATGTCAAGGGCATTGATCGAACAGGGAAGGGATGCGATTCTGGAGGGCACTCCGCTTCGAAAATTCGGTAGTGACAATGATTTGAAAGGGGTTGCCCTGTTTTTGGCTTCCAAAGCTTCTGACTTTATTACCGGGGAAGTTGTTGTTGTCGACGGCGGTGCAAATGCGATGTAATTGCTAGTGTTAGTCAGTAAAAAAATTAGTAGTTCCATATATGAATTGTCAATTAGTTGAGTGAGCTTTTATAAGGAGTGGAGAGGAATGAAACGGGATGCCGTGATTGTTTCTGCCGTACGGACGGCAATTGGCCGCCAAGGGGGAGCGCTTGCCAGTGTGCCCGCACATGTGCTTGGAGCCGAAGTCATCAAGGAAGCAATAAAAAGAGTCAATATTAATCCGCAACAAATCGATGATGTCATTTTTGGCAATGTTTTAAGCGGCGGCGGCAATATTGCAAGATTAACAGCTTTACAAACTGGTTTATCAATTGATTTGCCGGGGCTAACTGTCGATCGTCAGTGCGGTTCCGGAATCAATGCAGTCAATTTGGCGGCTCAGGCAATCCGTGCCGGTGACGGCGATATCTATATTGCTGGTGGAACAGAGAGTATGAGCCGCGCGCCATATCTTATGGATCGGCCGCAAAATCCTTACAGCTCCACCCCGCCAAGTTTTCGGAAATCACAGTTGTCGCCAAAAGAAATTGGCGATCCGCCAATGGGGATCACTGCAGAAAATTTAGTGAAAAAATACCAGATTTCACGTGAAGAACAAGATGCATTTTCATTACGAAGCCAGCAAAGAATGGCAGCCGCAATCGAGGAAGGACGATTTGATGAACAAATTGTTCCGATTCCCATTCCTGTCAAGAAAGCAGATCCGATTGTTTTTAAAATTGACGAACACCCGAGGCCGCAAACGACAATGGAGGGCTTAGCAAAACTCAAGCCCGCGTTTTTGGAAGGTGGAACGGTAACAGCTGGCAATAGTTCAGGTCTCAATGATGCCGCAGCGGCACTTGTCATTATGTCAAGGGAAAAAGCGGAGGAAATGGGCATCCAGCCCATGGCGGTTATTCGTGACTATTCAGTAGCAGGCGTTGATCCAAATATCATGGGGATCGGTCCGGTTCCAGCCGTTCGCAAAGTGATGAAAAAGTCCGGCCTTTCACTTGAAGAAATGGATATCATTGAGATCAATGAAGCATTTGCAGCACAAGTGCTTGCCTGTAATCGCGAACTGCAAATGGATCTGGACAAGGTAAATGTCAACGGCGGTGCCATTGCCCATGGACACCCGCTTGGAGCAACAGGAGCAATTTTAATGACAAAAGCAGTCTACGAATTGCGTAGATCCGCTGGAAAATATGCACTGATTACCGCTTGTATAGGCGGCGGGCAGGGAATTGCAACCATTATCGAAAAAATATAAATGTTCTGCTTAACTAAAGAAAGGAGTGGCGATCATGGCTGCGGATACGATTCCCATTCGGAAAGGAGAGGAACTTAATGTGGCGGCGATCGAAGCATTTATTCGCCGCCACATTAAAAACTTACCGGATGAGCAGCTTTTAATTGAACAATTTAGCGCGGGTCGATCTAATTTAACGTATCTTATAAGCATCGGAGATTGGGAAGCTGTTTTAAGGCGGCCGCCACTAGGTCCTGTTGCTCCGAAAGCGCATGATATGGCACGTGAATTCCGTATTCTCGCGGAAATTCACCCCTACTTTTCGGCGGCTCCTAAACCATATCTTTTTGCGGATGAACGGGTCATTGGCAGTCCATTTTTTATCATGGAAAGAAAAAAGGGTGTCGTTCTTGATACGAAATTTCCAACAGGCATGACCGCAACGAACGAAAAATGCCACCAGATTTCCGAATTAATGGTCGATAATCTCGTCCTCCTTCATGGCATTGATTTTCAAAAAACAAATCTGACAGAGATGACAAGGCCGGAAGGGTTTATGGAAAGGCAAGTGCATGGTTGGATCCAGCGCTATGAACGGGTGGAGCTTGAGGAAATGGCCGGAATTGACAGCCTAAAAAAGTGGATGATCACACATATTCCAGTCTCCCAAGCGCCAACGATCATTCATTACGATTACAAACTCAACAATGCCATGTTTGACGAAAAATTTATGAAAATGATTGGGTTGTTTGATTGGGAAATGACAACAATCGGTGACCCGCTTGCTGATCTTGGAGCAGCGATGAGTTACTGGATTGAACCGGATGACTCCGACTTGTTAAAAAAAGGAATGGGTGAAGTTCCGATCACGGCAACCCCGGGATTTATAACGAGAGCGGAATTTATGGAGAGCTATGCGAAAAAAAGCGGCCGAGATCTTACCGCAATGAATTTTTATTTAACCTTTGCTTATTTTAAACTGGCAGTGATTTGTCAGCAAATTTACTTTCGTTGGAAAAAAGGTCAAACCAGGGATGAACGATTTGCCCATCTTGATGCATTTGTCCGGAATTTAATTCAATATGCCCGTTATTTAACCGAAACAAAGAGCTGAGGTGCAAACATATGAGCAAAATACATCTTCTTTTAAAAAAAGAAGAATTGAACCAGCAAAAAGTAAAAGACAATAAAAT
>JAKACS010000276.1 GCA_021821235.1 Bacillota bacterium | reverse complement strand
TCATAACTTCCAATGAATTAATTTCCACAAAAGGAACTGAAGTTTACCTACAAGTACTTGTCTTTAAATGAAAAGGACCGCTTTTTGGACACGCTCTAAAAGTATCAAGAGAGGCAAATTCCGCAGTTCCAGGATAAAGCTTGGCGTGCGAAGCACAGGCCCCATCACGGTTGTCCCCACATTCTCGGCAAAGTTAACTGTCCACTTGGAGCAGCGACTTGCTCTGAGTCCAACTATGGAATGGTTGTTAAGAAAAACATAGCTGAAGATGTGCGCCGCTACTCGAACCCGCACAGAAATACAAGAGGCTGGAAAGAACTTTACAATGAACGAACAACGGTTGAACGATGTAACTCACGGCTAAAAAAGAATCTCACAGCAAATGATGCTCATGTCCGTGGTATCGACAAAGTGACAACTCATGTTTATCTTAACGCCATAGTTTTGCTTGCATCTGCTCTTGCTGCTAAAAAGGCAATCAGTGTACAAAAAGTTGCTTAAAGTTAACGCTGTTTTGATATCTTAAAAGCACTAGAAAATTAGAGCTGCCTTGTAAAAAATGCAAATTCAGTTCTATAACCTAGTAATAATTTTTTTTTGCTTTAACAAAAATCTTCATTCTGCAAAACGCTCAACTATGTACTAGTAGGCCCACATTACAACTTCTTATCACATAAAACCGTTGCATTATCGACGTCGTGGTAAGAGCATCATCCCTTGCTGCCTAAGGCTCTAAAGGAACCCAGGCTTAGACATTTCAACTATTCATGAAATTTGAGAAGCATAATCTGTGTGGAAAAAATTTAAACTGCAAAGTTATGCTCCGACACATTAACGCCCGATGAGTAGCCTTAAGCGAAAGTAAATAATAAAGCATAAGTTGGCCATATAAGACTTAAAGAAGCATAAACTGACCATTTTGGCCAACTTATGCTTTAAGTCACACAAAGTTATGCTTCAAATCACACTTAGACTTAGACAATTCAGCGAAACGCCTTGCTATTGATCCGAACACCATGGTCTTTCCAGAGCCAGTAGGGAGCACGATGAGCTGCCGTCTTTTCTCTGGAAGTATAGTAAAAAATTCGACATGGCTTCTTCCTGATAGGGTCGAAGTTTAATTTCCAATCATATTCACCGCCCTTGGCCTTGTTCAGATATCTCCAGCATATAACGTTTTGTGCAACCTTACGCTTCAAAATCAGACCAATTTCGTCCGGACTCCTCAAGAATTTTTGCAAATTCTTTTTTATCTGCTCGTTCAATAATTGCTTTTCCCAATTCGTATTTCGAATCACGCCAAAGACGTTTCCACTTGCTATCTGACATGTTCAATTCCATCCAAATTGACACCTGTTTATGTCCTTGGCGAATATACCTGTCAAAGCTTATCTGCCACTCTTCTGGAAACACCGAAACTACATTATCCACAAACATAAGCCGCTTAGACAGTACACGAAACCTCTCACGGTCTACCGAACGCCGCTTGTTGAACTTTTCTATGACTTTCTTCTCATCTGCATATTGCTTGTACATTTCGCAAGCAAACTCACCAATTGCCACGAAATCATACAAACTTTCGATATTACTTGGTTCCGTGTCTGGAGGCAAAAGTCGTAGCTGCAAGCTTTCTACTCCATGGACTGGAATCCAAGAGGAATGGTATTTCTGCCATATCTGAAATTGTTGTGTGTTCATCAAATCAAAAACTTGCTTAAAAAATAGCGCAATGGCTATAAACTCTGTTGGCGATAATGATGTGTCTATCTCTGCTGCCTTGTCTAAAAACGCCACCTGATAATGATTCATGGGCCCTTCATCCCCTAATCAAAATGGCTATGCTATTTAACCCGAAAACAGATTGTAAAATGCCTCGTATTTATCGTGATGCTCTGTTACAGGCAATTGCTCCTTACCCCAACGCGAGAGCTGGAAATTGCCCTCTATTTCTAGGACATCTCGCCAATCAATGGGGCTAACATCCTCTTGTTTTTCCTTCTCAAGTGCCCACCGCTGGGTAATTATCTTCATACAATATCCGAAACTATTAATTTTCCTGTCGCCAAAATTGGCAAATGTGTAATCAATCCCGGCCAGAATGAAGCCAAGCGGCACCTGACTATCTAACAGCTGCCTGATGGCTCTGTAGTCTTCTTGCTTGGCAATATAGATTCGTTTCAGGTGCTGAGACATTCGGTTGTCTACCTGAACGAAAGGATCGTCGGCAAAGGGTGCCCCATATCTTTCTATCCCTTGCCTTGGAGCGATGCTCGTAGAGGCTACTTCTGGTTCGCTTGGGGCAGAGATAGGAGTTATAGGCTTCATTGGACCTTTGTATTGTTCTTCCCTAGAGAATTCTTTTTTCTGTTCATACTCAATTCCAATCTTAGAAAAAACTAATTGCTCTGTACTAAGGCTAATTGATTCCTCGGCAAACTCTGAAGCAATTCCATTCAAATTATTTTTGAAAGGTGCGTCGTTATTATCATCATCATCTTTTTCTCTGTATGTAATCTCTGGTATTGCTCTTTCGTATTCGGTAGTTTGATTTTTCATTTTAGAATTTCCAATTTTCATTTTAAAATCTTCATTTTCTATTTTAGAAAAAGCATTTTCTGTTTTGAAAAATACTAGTTGATATCCTTCAAGTGCGTAGCCGAGGGCATTTAGATCCATCTGTAGCTTTGAGATATTTACTCGGTACTGTTTTGTCCGATCCCATTTATGAATGGGATTGGTTCGCTCCAGGATCCATCCGTGCTTAACTAGGTATGTAATATGTACCCGCATGTTACTAGGTGCTTTCCCAAGCATTGTTTCTTCTGCTAATTCCTCAGCTGTTTTATATATCCAACCCTCATTTAGGGTTATTGTGGCTTCTTGTCCGTCATTGGCGCATCGCCGTTTTTCTTCTTCGATGAATCTATCAAAGTCAGTCACGCGTTCTGACCAGTAGATAAACTGGTTTAAAATTATAGCTTTAGTAAAATCACCAGTTAATTTAACGAGCTCTTCCTTGATTACGGAACGCTTTAACGGTGATTGGATAAAATTCGTCACACAATCCGCCTTCTCTCGAAGGAAGCATTTCTCCATAAATTACTAGGCAAGTTTAAATCGATTCGTGCTAGAATAAAGGCGTTAATATTTGGGGTAGTTCTTGTTTGATGGTCTTGGCATGCAGGCCGGGACCATTTTTCATGTTGTAGATACATAATAAATCACTCTCCAAAATGAGAACATGTGTTCGGAATAGAATATAGTTTACCACTGTTTTACTCTACGTTTCGACAATTTTAACCATAATTTTTTGTGTAATGGCATTTTTCGCAAAAGTTCGCGTTAAGCTCACGTGACTAATCCATGGGGTATAAAGCGTTTGTCGAAGGTAACTATCCCCCGAATTATGCTAAATACCACAACTTGAGCGAGGTTAAAATGAATGTTTTGTAAATCAAAGTTGAATGGCATAAGACAAAACAGTTCTGAGGAAGTTCATGCAAACGATGAAAAAAACGCATCTTACTTGATGTTTCCAGTTTGTATTTGTATTCCTAATTATCAAGTGTAACTCATCCAATCTCAGACTCTGGAATCTCAACTTTGGCTGGTATTAGTCAACAAATTCTAAAGGTTGTAGACCGTTCTTTTCGATCGTTTTTTTACTTACTTAAGAAGGCAAAACGTGGAGAGTATCGGTTCCACGATGTTCGGGTTCCCTACTATCTAGACAAGGAAGGATATTTTGCGTTGATCCTTTCCACCACTGCAATCACGATCAGGGACGGATACCTTTTACTTCCCATATCAAATCAGTTTAAGAAAGAGCATCCCGATCTAGATAGAATCGAAATCCCATTTCCTGCTCGCCTAACTGGAAAGGTAATTAAAGAAGTTCGGATTCTCCCAAAGGAGCGGGCCAGATTCTTTACCATACAATTTGTCTACGAAAATGAGCCAGAGCCACAGCCTGTATCACCCGACAAAACATTAGCAATTGACCTAGGCCTTGATAACTTAGCAGCCTGTATAGACGGGACCAATGGGGCGTCGTTCATCATCGATGGGAAGCAAATCAAATCTATTAACCATTGGTACAACAAACGCATGGCAAGGCTTCAGTCTGTTCTTGACCTTCAAAAGTTACCACGTTCAGAACAAATAGCAAGGATTACGCTAAAGCGTAGTAATCGTATCCATGACTGCATGATGAAAAGTGCGCGGACTATCATCAATTATTGCCTTGAGCATCAAATTGGCACTATGGTCGTTTGATATAATCCAGACTGGAAACGTGGCATTCACATTGGCAAACGAAATGATCAGAACTTTGTTCAAATCCCACACGGACAGCTTCGTAGTCAACTTGAAAACCTGTGCTCACGATACGGGATTATCTATGCTGAGCAAGAAGAGTCCTACACTTCCAGAGCTAGTTTTCTCGATCAAGATGAAATGCCCGTATGGAATGGCACTGATCAAGAAATAGCGTTCAGTGGCAAACGAATAAAGTGTGGTCTGTACTGTGTATCAGATGGAAAAACGATGAATGCAGACATCAATGGTGCAGCAAACATTCTTCGCAAAAGTAACCACAGACTCAATTTTGAGCGAGTGGCTAGGGGGCTTTTGGCTAACCCTTTGCGAGTAAAGCTATCTTAGGATAGTTACTCGCAAGAATCCTACGCCTTTAGGCGTGCGGAGTGTTAAAAAAACAGGATAATCATTGATACGACAAGAAAAAATGGAGTGTGATTTGGACAGCAAATTGTTGGCACTCCATTTGCTATATTATCTGATACTTTGCACCCCTGAAGGAAACTCGTTATTTTTAAATCAATGGGTATCTTTTATGGTACTAACCTATGTATAAAATTAAGTCTTAATTGACACATTATTAAGGACTTCGCCGTCTTAACACTATCGCCATAAAATCACTCGGAGTTTTGATTCCGGGTGTTTTTTATTTTGTGTTAAAAAAAGGACAAACGCACGGAAAGTACTGATTTCTGATATGTCAGTTTAACAAATAGTGGTTTTCAAGCTGAATTCGATGTGTATGCTTCATAATACAAAGTGCTCATTGTTCAACACATTGACCCCCGTTTTAGCAGCGGCATTTTGCCGTTGCTTTTTTTGTCCTTTTTTAAACTTTGTGCATTCATAATAAACGACTATCCTGTAATCGCGGTTTTCATATTATTGAATTCGTTCGTAACGATTTGCGTCAATGTATTATATTTTATTTGATTTTCAGCTAATCTTGCCATTTGAGTGTCAATATCTACGTTGTTGCCGTTATTGCTCATCGTGGTTGATGTATCCTGAATAACACGTGGACTTACCTGACTTGCTGCTCCAATGTTCAAAGAATGGCCACTCATCGAAATT
>JAKACS010000275.1 GCA_021821235.1 Bacillota bacterium | reverse complement strand
CGCAGGGAATGCCGATGCAGGGAATGGAGCAGCAGTATCCAATGATGAACCCGCAAGGAATGCCGATGCAGGGAATGGAGCAGCAGTATCCAATGATGAACCCGCAAGGAATGCCGATGCAAGGATATCCTGAATATCCTTCAGGTTACTCAACAGGAAGAGAACCAATTCAGGGGAGCGTTCCAGGGATGGTGTATCCATATGGCAGCCCGGGAATGGCTTCACCATACGGACCAGCCGCCATGATGTATCCATATGGCCAACCGACGTATGGATATCCGCAAATGGGGGCAATACAGCCTGGATTTGGAATGGGTGACAGCGAATATGAATCACCGAATATCGATTCTCCGGAAGTTGGAGCCCAGCCATACCCATTACCAGGGCAAATTCCAGTCAGCACAGGCGGGTTAGGTGATTGCGGCTGTTCAGCACCTGTACAGCCAAACTTTATACCGCCGACGCCGCCGATCTATTCAGCACCATACACAGCACCAACCACTTTTGCCCAGCCGCCATATATGAATCCATATGGAATGCCGCCGATGGGATCAGGATCTTACGCTATGCCGCGTTATGAAGTTGATGGCTATGAAGAGGAAGATGTTTAACAATCATGGAGGCGATGATTATTCCAATCGTCTCCTTTCCTATTTAGACAGTCAATTTACTGAAAAAATAATAAGAATAGCAAAAATCAGGGATTACGTTTACATCGTTGAAACTGTCAAAAATAAATACGTAGTAAAAGGCTATTCATCCCATAATAAATTAAGGCTGCAAGAGACATTTACCGCCACATTAAAGAAAGAAGGATTTTTAAAAACGTATTCCTTTGTTCATCATCTCAGTAAAGACCCACTTTTATTTAAAGGAAAATATTTTGGCTGTATCGAGTATTTACCCCCTGATCGTAAATCATTTACGTTTTCATCCCATCGGAATCGGTTTGAAGGTATGTCGGTCTTGAAGGAGTTTCATCAAATTACTGCTTCCATTGTATCACGGTACCAGACGTTGCTGCCGTTTAATGATATTCAGGCAAAATGGAAGGAGCGGCTCGAACTATTTCAACAAAATTCTTCTTTGCTGCAAAGTTTTTTCAAAGAAAAATACCTTCAAGAAATGGTTCAATGGGGAGACTGGGCATTAAAGGGTATGAAAGAGTATGCCGATTCTTTTTTTAAAGAGCCTTACGTCGTTTTGCATGGAGATGTAGCACACCACAACTTTTTGCGGGACAAACGAGGAAGATTAAACTTAATTGATTTTGATTTGATCAGCATTGGACCGCCATCGCTTGATTATTTGCAATATGCCAACCGGATTCTGCCTTTTTTTGATTGGTCATTAGAGGAGCTGTACCGTTATCCGTCAATGGAAACCGGTTTAAAACAGACCGCATTTTTGTATGCGCTCGCTTATCCGGCAGATATTTTTCGCGAATGGAATCGAGTGATTCGGGAAAAATCCTATTTGAATCCGGCACAGTTTCAGCAGGTTATCGAATTGACGTTGGGGCAGTTTTATTTGAGGAGAAAAATGGTTGAGACGTTGAAACGAATCGTGAAATAAAGGGTATGCAAAAAATCGTATGAACTTACAGAAAAAGGATAAACTATGAATAGGAATAAACTTTTTAGCAAAGTGGGGGATTAACATGAGGAATAAAGCAGCAGCCCGTCCGGTTTGGATGGCGGCCCTTGCTGTAAGTCTTTTCATGTTCATGCAAAGAGGATCTGACGTCATGGCTGCGGGCTCTGCTAACCGAACGGCAGCCGATCACCCCCAGCAGCAAGCGGAACCAATAAACTTGAAAGTGGTGTTAGAGCGGGTCTACCTTGATGGAGAGATAAGTGAAGAAACGATTCAGGAGTCTGTTATCTCTTTAGCAGACTTTTGGGCAAAATACGACCAATGGGAGCTTATGAGTATCAGTGAAACAGCACTTGTCTTCCGCAAACAAGTTGACGATATCTCTCCTTTATTAAAAGCAAATGGCTATTTTGGAGTAACAGATAATGGCATATTAACCATTTTTAATGGACGTCCAGGTCAATCTAGAATTATTCAATCCTTTTTTCAAATTGATGTAAAAAAACTAGAGAGCCATAGGCAAGAAGAGCTTTTTAAAGGAATACCGGTCAAAACAAAGGATCGATACAAAAAAGTACTTGAAACCTTTAAACCCTATTCCACTCAGGAAAAGCTGGGAAGATGGCAAGATTAAAACCAAGCAGCGCAAATCGGCTTGGTTTTTACTATTTTCGATAAAAATTGTATGTTAGAATGAATTACAGCTATATGTTTGAGGGAGAGAAGCAGCCAGTGTATGAGTTTATTAAGGGAAAAGTTGAATTTGTCGGGCCTGAATTCATTGTTGTTGAAAATAATGGCCTTGGATTTCAAATTGCAACGCCAAATCCATTTGTCTATTCCAGTACGATTAGCCAAACGGTTGTCATCTATACTTATCAATATGTCCGTGAAGACTTGATCGCCCTCTACGGTTTTTCCACAAGAGAAGAAAAAAGGTTGTTTACGAAACTTTTGAGTGTTTCAGGAATTGGCCCAAAAGGGGCGCTTGCCATCCTTGCATCAGGCGATGTTGGCCAAGTCATTCAAGCAATTGAAAATGAGGATGAAACGTTTCTTGTCAAATTCCCCGGAGTTGGGAAAAAAACAGCCAGACAAATGATTCTTGATTTAAAAGGAAAGCTGCAAAACATTGTACCGGATTTCTTTCCAAATTTGTTTAATGCAAGCGAGCTGACGACATCATCTGCCGAAAGTACAAAGGCATTCGAAGAAGCAATCCTTGCTCTTAAAGCGCTTGGATATACAGAAAAGGAAATCAAAAAGATTTCAGCTGAATTAAGGAAAGAAACATTGTCAACAGATCAATATATAAAAATGGCGTTACAGCGCCTTTTAAAATAGGTGATGATTCATGGAAGACCGGATAATTTCAAATGAGGCAGATTTGAACGATCTGTCATTTGAGCAAAGTCTTCGGCCGCAAACATTAAAGCAATATATCGGCCAGGAAAAAGTTAAAGCCAATTTGACTGTTTTTATTGAAGCGGCAAAAATGAGAAAAGAGACGCTGGATCACGTTCTTCTTTATGGCCCACCGGGACTCGGCAAGACAACACTGGCAACCATCATTGCCAATGAAATGGGCGTTCATATCCGAACCACTTCCGGTCCTGCGATTGAACGTCCGGGCGATCTTGCTGCTGTTTTAACAGCGCTTGAGCCAGGGGATGTCTTATTTATCGACGAGATTCACCGCCTCCCTAGATCAATCGAGGAAGTTCTTTATCCGGCTATGGAAGATTTCTGCCTTGATATTGTCATTGGCAAAGGGCCAAGTGCACGCTCTGTCCGCCTTGATTTGCCGCCGTTTACATTAATTGGAGCCACGACAAGAGCGGGTTCGATCTCTGCGCCGCTCCGAGATCGATTTGGTGTTTTGAGCCGGCTCGAGTATTATAAGGAAGAGCAATTAGCCGATATTGTTAAAAGAACGGCTGATTTATTGGCAATCGAAATCGAGGCTGCCGCAGCAGCAGAAATTGCAAGAAGATCGCGGGGGACACCGCGTATTGCCAATCGTCTGTTAAGGAGAGTAAGGGATTTTGCCCAAGTGAAGGGGAATGGCAGGATTGATCTTTTTCTCGCGAACGAAGCGTTAGAGCTGCTTCAAGTAGACAGACTTGGCCTTGATCATATCGATCACAAACTGCTAAAGGGCATTATTGAGAAATTTCGCGGCGGGCCAGTGGGACTTGATACGATTGCGGCGACGATTGGCGAAGAGCGGGAAACGATTGAAGATGTTTATGAACCCTATTTGCTGCAAATCGGCTTTTTACAGCGGACTCCAAGGGGGAGAATGGTTACCGAGCTTGCCTATCGTCATTTTCATATGGAGGTGCCAAAGACGTGACAGGACTTGCAAAAATGCTTATGCTAGTAGGTGTGTTGCTTTTTCTGGCCGGTTTCTTGCTGTCTTTTTTGCAGCTTGGAAAATTGCCAGGGGATATAATCATTAAAAAGGGAAATACTACTTTTTATTTTCCGGTTGCTACCTCGATTATTATAAGCATACTCTTGTCAGTCATTTTTTACTTTTTCAACCGGTTTCGTTAAAATCTAGATGGAGATGTCATAAATGAAAGTAGATTTGTTTGATTTTCACTTACCAGAGGAATTGATTGCTCAAGTTCCATTAAAGAACCGTGCCGATAGCCGGCTGATGGTTTTAGATAAACAAACAGGATCCATAGATCATTCCGTTTTTAAAAATAGTAAGGAATTTTTGCGGGAAGGCGATTGCCTTGTTTTAAACGATACAAAAGTGCTGCCTGCGAGGCTGTTTGGGATAAAAGAGGATACTGGCGCAAAAATCGAGGTGCTACTGTTGAAGCAGCTTGAAGGAGACCAGTGGGAAACACTTATAAAGCTTGCAAAACGAGTAAAAACGGGGACAAAAATCAGCTTTGGTGATGGACTGTTAACCGCTGTATGTACCGGTGAAGCCGACCATGGAGGCAGAACTTTAGAATTTCATTACGAAGGCATTTTCTATGAGGTACTCAATCAATTAGGCGAAATGCCCTTGCCGCCCTATATTAAAGAACAGCTGGAGGATCGTGATCGCTATCAGACTGTCTATGCGCGCGAACCCGGATCTGCAGCCGCACCAACTGCCGGCCTTCATTTCACTGAGTCGCTGCTGGATGACATCCGAAAAATGGGAGTACATATTGCTTTTATTACCCTCCATGTCGGTTTAGGGACGTTTCGCCCTGTCAGTGTGGATGATGTCCTTGAACATGAAATGCATGCCGAATTTTACATGATGACCGAAGGGACAGCTGAGCTTTTAAATAAAGTTAGAAATAGCGGTGGCAGAATCATTTCGGTTGGAACGACGTCAACAAGGACGCTTGAAACGATTGCAGCCCAAACGGATGGCGTCTTTACCGAAAGCAGCGGCTGGACAAATATTTTTATTTATCCGGGATTCCAATTTAATGCAATTGATGGCATGATCACGAACTTTCATTTGCCTAAATCGACATTGATTATGCTCGTCAGCGCTTTGGCGGGCAGAGAAAATATTTTGCATGCTTACAAAACAGCTGTATTAGAGGGGTATCGTTTTTTCAGCTTTGGCGATGCGATGCTGATCATTTAACCATAAATGCGGAAGGAGATACATTTTTTGACTGCTATACGTTACGAACTTATTAAAACGTGTAAACAAACCGGTGCCCGGCTTGGGATCGTCCATACACCGCACGGCTCTTTTGAAACACCGGCATTTATGCCGGTTGGCACACTAGCTACGGTAAAAACAATGGCTCCCGAAGACTTAAAAGCAATGGGTGCTGGGATCATTTTAA
>JAKACS010000274.1 GCA_021821235.1 Bacillota bacterium | reverse complement strand
CAGAGCATGTCTATTTGCGTACAAAAGAGCATCCCGTTGTTACCCAGCTGGAAGAACAGGGACTCCAATTTTTTTCATTTGATGGAGTTTATGAAAAGCATCAGCAATTTGCCGATGTATATGATGAGATTGTTCGCGTTTTATTGGATAAGGCTCAAACAGAACAAGTCGTTTATTGCGTTCCCGGCCATCCGCTTGTTGCGGAGATGACCGTACAAATGTTAGTCAAACAAGGGCCAGAGCAAGGCGTTGAGATTGCAATTGGCGGTGGGCAAAGCTTTCTTGACGCTATTTTTCAAGCGTTAAAAATTGACCCGATTGAGGGGTTTCAATTGCTAGATGGAACCAATTTACGAGCGGACGATTTGCATCAGACCCAGCATCTCTTCATTACCCAGGTCTACGACCAGTTTGTAGCATCTGAGGTAAAGTTAACCTTAATGGCCCGTTACCCGGATGATTATGAAGTTTTGCTGGTTACGGCTGCAGGAAGCTCAGCTGAAGAGGTGAAAAAATTTCCTCTATATGAGTTGGATCGTCAAGTCTTTATCAGCAATTTAACTTCCGTTTACGTTCCGCCAGTGACAGAGGAACAAATCCTGCTGAAAAACTTTGCAAAGCTGCGGGATATTATTGCCGTTTTAAGAGGACCTGAAGGCTGTCCATGGGATAAGGAACAAACACATGAATCATTGAAAAAATATTTAATTGAAGAAACATTTGAGGTCATCGATGCGATTGATAGCGGTGATATTGATCATTTAGTTGAAGAGTTGGGTGATGTGCTGCTTCAAGTGCTGTTGCATGCACAAATTGGCGAGGATGAAGGCTATTTTTCGATTGAAGATGTGATTGCTGGCATATCGGCGAAAATGGTTCGCAGGCATCCGCATGTGTTTGGCAGTGTTCAAGCTGAAACGGCTGAACAAGTTGTTCAAAACTGGGAAGAGATTAAGCAGACGGAAAAGCAAACGGAAGATCAATCATTGCTTGCCGGTGTGTCGTTATCACTTCCAAATTTAATAAGGGCCTACGAATTGCAAAAAAAGGCAGCAAAGGTTGGCTTTGACTGGAAGGAACTGAAACCTGCTTTTGAAAAGGTAAAGGAAGAGCT
The DNA here is from genome assembly GCA_021821235.1 of Bacillota bacterium. The sequence goes on along the minus strand of JAKACS010000274.1, from coordinate 4,300 downwards.
GAAAGAGTTTGAGGCAGAGCTAAACGATTTAAGAACTCCGACGGCTGAGGCAACGAAAGAGTTTGGAGATTTATTGTTTGCTTTTGTCAATGTTGCGAGATTTTTAAACATACATCCTGAGGAAGCATTGTTTGCAACAAATGAAAAGTTTATTCGCCGTTTCCGGTATGTGGAAAAAATGGTGAAGGAAAGTGGCAGATCGTTTCAGGAGCATACACTTGAGGAACTTGACCGCTATTGGGATAAGGCAAAACAAAAAGGATTGTGAAAAGGAGGTGCGGCTATGATGCGTCTAGACAAATTTTTAAAGGTATCCCGGATCATTAAAAGAAGAACGCTGGCAAAGGAAGTTGCCGATCAAGGAAGAATTCAAATTAATGGCAAAGAAGCGAAAGCAAGCTCGATTGTCAAAGCAGGGGATGAACTCACAATTCGTCTCGGCCAGAGAGTGATCACTGCCCGGGTTGACCGCATACAGGAGACATCACGCAAAGAAGAAGCAGCAGAAATGTACACGATTTTAAAAGAAGAAAGACTTGGCATGCAAGCAGGAAACGAGGAGTAACATCCTGCTTGTTCTAATTTTCCGATCCCTTACATAATAATGTACCAAAAGGTTGTACAAAGACTGTGAGGGATGGAAATGAGCCAATATTATGAATCAACTCCACCGAAAGGTTCTGTTCCGGATCATGATGTAATCATGAGAGGGAGAAAGCTGCTTGAAATAACAGGTGTTAAACAAGTAGAGAGCTTTGACAACGAGGAATTCCTGCTCGAAACAAGTATGGGTTTTTTGGCGATTCGCGGGCAAAATTTACAAATGAAAAACCTGATGTAGACAAAGGACTTGTGTCAATTAAAGGGAAAATTTACGATCTTGTTTATTTGGATGAGCAGCATGGGGAGAAAGCTAAAGGATTCTTTAGCAAGTTATTCCGATGACACTAACCACACAATTTATGACAATGGCATCGATGATTGGGATGGGTGCCCTATTCGGAGCCATGCTTGATACGTACCAGCGTTTTTTACAGCGATCGAAGCGGAAGCATTGGCTTGTTTTTATAAATGATATTCTCTTTTGGATCATTCAGGCACTTGTCATTTTTTATGTATTGTTTCTCGTTAACCGAGGTGACTTTCGTTTTTATATTTTGCTTGCCTTGCTTTGCGGCTTTGCGGCATATCAGAGCCTTATTAAAAGGATTTATTTAAGGTTGCTTGAATGGCTGATTCTTTTTGTCGTTTATACGGCCAACATTATTCGGCAAGCCATCAGTCTGCTTGTGATAAAACCTGTCATTGGGCTGTTCCAGCTTGTAATGTTCACCATTTTATTTATTGGCAGGGGTCTTTTTACCCTTGTCAAATTTATTTTTAAGATCGTACTATTGAGTATAACGTTTCTCTTAAAGCCAATCCGATTGATTTTATTAAAAGTTTGGAAAGTTTTGCCGAAAGGGTTTAAAAAAAACGTCGAGACGTTTTATAATAAAACAGCAGGATTTTTTTCAAAAATAAAGAACTATATACGTAAATGCGTAAACTGGTGGAAGAAGCGGGAAAAGTAAGGAGGTTTGCTTTTAATGAGTGCAGCTGGAAAAAGAAAGGTTGCAAAGATCGAATCAACATATGTACATCAGCAAGAAGCTGCAGGCCTTGCAGCAGCAAGAAAACGAAAATTGCTGCTAAGGAGACTTTTATTGTTTTTTACCTTTGCAATCTTCGCCTCTTATTTCATGATCTCCAGCATTCTTTCGCAAGCTTCTGTTATCGATGAAAAAAAAGCCCAAAAAAAGCAGCTTGAAAAAGAATTTTCGGATCTTAAACAACAACAGACGGTCCTTAAAGAAAATATCGCCAAATTAAATGATGACGATTATATTGCCAAGCTGGCAAGGAAAAACTTTTTTATGTCAAACCAAAATGAAATCATCTTTCATATCCCAGAAAAAAACAAGGAAAAATCCTCCACAAAGTAGCATTATTGACACTGTTTTTTTACTTTCTGTATAATATAGAGTAAGCATGATTTTTTATATTTTTAAGGAGGAACATTCTTTTTATGTCAATCGAAGTAGGCAGCAAGTTACAAGGAAAGGTAACAGGGATTACAAATTTCGGAGCGTTTGTGGAGCTGCCGGATGGATCAACAGGACTTGTCCACATCAGTGAGGTTGCTGATAACTATGTAAAAGATATCAATGACCATCTGAAAGTCGGCGATCAGGTAGAAGTTAAAGTCATCAATGTTGAGAAAGATGGCAAAATTGGGCTGTCAATTAAAAAAGCAAAGGATCGGCCGGAAGCCCCAAAATCCCATTCACATTCCCAACGCCCTCGCCAAGGCAGAGCGAATGATCGCAATAATAACTCAAGACCAGAAACATTCGAATCTAAAATGGCCCGCTTTTTAAAGGATAGTGAAGATCGTTTGTCTTCCCTAAAGCGAAACACGGAATCAAAACGCGGCGGAAGAGGAGCGAGAAGAGGTTAACTTGCTGCTTATTTGATGAATAGATAGCAGGTTTATGGAATAACATTTTCATAAAAATCCCACCGAAGACAAGTCGTAAGGGCTTGTCTTTTTTTGCGTTTAATTCCATCCCCCTTTGCTGCTGCATTTCTCGCATAGAAAAAAGCATCGAAAGTTTTTCGATGCTTTTGGTGTTGCCCGTGATCCCGGGATGTATTTGTGAATTAGGATAGCGGCGGAGGGGATCGAACCCCCGACCTTACGGGTATGAACCGTACGCTCTAGCCAGCTGAGCTACACCGCCATGTTCATTTGGACATAAATGAAAACTCGCCGACTGGCGAGTCCCTAAGGACGAAGACAGAGGCGTAGTTGAATTTATGCGTTCAGAATTTATGGATATAAATTCTGATTAGCCAAGAAATATAATAACTGGGATCAAAAATGTTGTCAATGTCTTTTTGTGGGAAAAGCGAGGTTTTTGTCATAGTGCGAAGGTTTTTCGCCCATTTCGAAAAATCCGTCGAACAAATCGCAAAAGCTTGTCTCCTATTTTGACAATCTTTTATTTCCACTCCTTTTATAATAGGTTTTACCAAGAAAATGATAGGGAGTGTCATTAATGGAAAAGATTGAACGGAATTTAATGGAGCCCATCGGGGAAGTGAACCTGCAGGCAACAAAGATGGATTTGTCAAATACGGCCAAAAAGTTTCAGGCAAAAATAGAGAACTTTCTTGTGAAGAAAGGGTATTTGTTAGTCGTGGTCGGTTTTTTGCTTGGGCGTGCGTTAATCTTGTCAAAGCTCACTCCATTTAGTCTGCCGTTCTTTGCTGTTGTCTATCTGCTGAAAAAAGATCGGGCTCCTTTAGCCTTAGTAGGTTTAATAGCTGGAGCGGCGACGATTTCCATCACGAATGCAGCATCTACCTTCGCCATCACGTTCTTGTTTATGCTTTTTTACCAAATGACCAAAAAATGGATTAAAAATGAAGCGAAATCATTGCCGATTTATGTCAGTCTGATGTTAACAGTCGGGAAGCTGGCAGAAAGTTTTGTGACCACAAAGGATTTATCTTTATATGACGGAATGATGGCGGTCGTTCAAGGAAGTTTGGCCTTTATTTTAACGCTAATCTTTATGCAAAGCATCCCTCTCCTCACCATGAATAAACGAAAACAATCGCTGACAACGGAAGAAATTGTTTGTCTAATTATTATGCTTGCTTCGGTTATGACAGGGACGATCGGCTGGGTCGCATATGATCTATCAATTGAACATATTATGTCAAGATATTTAGTGCTTGTGTTTTCATTTGTAGCTGGGGCAACGGTTGGCTCAACGGTTGGTGTTGTAACGGGATTGATCTTTAGCCTTGCGAATGTTTCGAGTTTTTCCAATATGAGTTTGCTTGCCTTTTCTGGTGTGTTGGGCGGTTTGTTGAAGGAAGGCAAGAAAATTGGGGTGTCTGTTGGTTTACTCATTGCTACGGTATTGATTGGCATGTATGGTGAAGGCGGCGGTTCGATCTTACTAACCGTGCTAGAGTCGACAGCTGCCATTCTGTTATTTTTGCTTACACCGAAATCACTGACCTCCAGGTTGGCAAAATACATCCCCGGGACGCCTGAGTATACCGCCGAACAGCAAAAATATATGCGGAAAATGCGGGATGTAACAGCCCAGCGTGTTGCCCAATTTTCAACAGTATTCCATGCGCTGTCGCAAAGCTTTTCAAACAGCGGTGAACATGACGACTTTGAAGAAGAAGATCGTGAATTGGATTATTTTTTAAGCAATGTCACCGAAAAACATGCCAA
>JAKACS010000273.1 GCA_021821235.1 Bacillota bacterium | reverse complement strand
AAAACCGCAGCATTGCTCTTTTCCCGGCAATTCGGTAAATTTAAGTCCTTTTACATTTTTTAAAAGAATCATTGGGGCTTTTTTTACACCGAGCAGCCTTGTCATATGGCATGAAGTATGGTACGTGACCCGTCCATCGAACGTGGCACCAACGTCTTCAACCTTTAAAACATCCACTATAAATTGGGTTAGCTCATATGTTTTTGCTGCCAATTTTTTTGCTTTTGGCTCCCATATTGGATCTCCTTTAAATACTTCCGGGTACTCGTGGAACATATATGCACAAGATCCGGACGGGGAGACAACATATTCTGCATCGGCAAAAGTGTCAATCATCCGCTTCATTGCCTCTTTAGCTTCATTTACATACCCGCTGTTATATGCAGGCTGCCCGCAGCAGACTTGGGATTCAGGGAAGTCAATTTCACAGCCAAGGTGTTCAAGTAACTCGACAGTTGCTTTTCCAACATTGCCTTGAAACATATCAACCAAACAAGTTGCAAAAAGGGTTACCTTCATCATTCTCCATCTCCATTAATCTTAATTTTACAGTCAACTGGTCATCAGATGACTGAGGAAAAGAGTAGGCAGATTCTAGAAATCTACTCCTTTTGTTCATTATCCTCCTGTTAGAAAGGGTTTTCAATCTTTTTTTTCATGATTTCACTTTTGTGAGGAAAGCTGGCAAGATCTACAACCCCTTTGATGTTTTATTTCTTCTATGTGATTGTTCATAATATTTTGCCAATATGGCCTCAACATTGTCTAGATGAACCATCATAAAATGGCTTGCCTTTGTCTCATCTTGATCCCGGATCGCTTGGAAAATCAAATCATGTTCATCATACAATTGGTCGATTGTAATTTCGTTCGAATACAGCCATACTCGGCGGGTTTCCTTCATTGTTACTGCCATCATTTCAGACACTTGATTCAACAAATTAATTAAAAGTGTATTTTGCGAGCATTTGGCAATTGCCAAATGAAATTTCAAATCGGCTTCTTCCCCAAGCTCCTGATTGCCATGAGCTCGTTTCATATCGTTCAGCGCTTCTTCGATTTCCCCCAGCTGTTCTGCTGTTCTTTTTTTGGCAGCAACAGAGACTGCACCAACTTCGATTATTTTACGCACTTCCAAAAGGTTGGAAATATCTTCTTTATTCATTAAAATTGCTGTAGACAACGGAAAGATAATTTGATCTGTTGAAAATTCTTTAATAAATGTACCTTCCCCTTGCCGCATTTCAATGAGCCCCATTCCGCTTAGCGATGTTAGCGCTTCCCTTACGGCCGAGCGGCCTACTTGAAAGTTTTCCGCAAGCTGCTGCACTGAATCGAGTTTTTGCCCTGGCATTAACTTGCCGGTGCGAATCATTTCATAAATCGCTTCTGTTACTTCCTCATAAATTTTTTTCGGCTTTATTTTTTTGTAAATCATTTTTCCAGCCCCTAGTCTATATAACATTTCTTTTTGACAAAATTCTAAAAAAACAAATACTGTAATATTAATCATATAAAGAAAAGCAGCCGCTGCAAAGGATAATTTTTATTTATAATTATCAAAAAACTCTTGTAATTTTTGCAATTCCCCCATATAATTCTCACTAGCAGCACCATTCATCCAGTCATCTGATGATTTCGCAAAAAAATGTAAGCGATTACTATCCTAAGAGAAAGGACGTATTTGAGAGTAAAATAAAAAAATTAAGGGGGTATTCGTTTGTTTTCAGCAAATTTTACCGCGGTGGGCGGAAATCTCGCCTTATCTGCCATCGTTGCACTTATTCCGATTCTCTATTTTTTCTGGGCTTTGGCCATTAAACGAATGAAGGGGCATGTTGCCGGACTTTCCACCCTTCTTCTTGCCTTGGTCATTGCAATCATCGCGTACAAAGTACCTGCGGGAATCGCCTTTATGTCGGCAACTCAAGGTGCTGTTTATGGAATCCTGCCGATCGGCTGGATCATTATTGCATCTGTATTTTTATACAAACTTACCGTTAAAACTGGACAGTTTGACATCATTCGCCATTCTGTGTTAACGATTACCGAGGATCGCAGACTTCAGGCATTATTAGTAGCATTTTCTTTTGGCGCCTTTTTGGAGGGTGCCGCAGGATTCGGTGCACCTGTGGCCATTTCCGCCGCATTGCTCGTCGGACTTGGATTCAACCCGCTTTATGCAGCAGGTCTTAGCCTGATCGCCAATACAGCGCCCGTTGCCTTTGGCGCCATCGGAACACCGGTTATTGCAATGGAAGGCCCAACCGGCATTGCGGCAACTGAAATTTCAAAAGTGATTGGCCGCCAGCTGCCGTTTTTATCCGTATTTATTCCATTCTATCTTGTTTTTATTATGGCTGGTTTTAAAAAGACAATGGAAGTATTGCCTGCAATTATTGTTTCAGGTGTTTCATTTGCAATTACGCAATTTTTATCATCCAACTTCTTAGGACCTGAACTCCCAGATATTCTTTCATCCCTTGTGTCCTTATTCGCCCTTGCAATCTTCTTAAAATTTTGGAAGCCAAAAACGGTTTTCCGTTTTAAATCTGAGCAGGAAATAGCGGCTACAGCAGCTGCTGAAAGTTCCAGTAATCAGCGGGAAACATACACAGGCGGACAGGTATTTAAAGCATGGTCTCCTTTCTTGATCTTAACAGGACTTATTTCATTTTGGGGGATTCCAACTATCAAACTGGCATTAACAGGCCATTATGAAGGTGCAAACATTGTTTTGAAGGCGGTTAACGCAATTGGCAATGCTTTAACGTTTGTTCCGGCAGTACCATTTTTAAATAACAAAGTTGCCAATGGCGCCGGGCAGCCTGTCCCCGCAGTTTATAAATTGGAACTGCTAGCAGCGGCAGGAACCGCCATTTTGATTTCTGCTTTGATCACCAAGTATATTGTCTCGATCTCCTGGAAAAATTGGATTGCCACTTTTGGAGAAACGTTAGATGAATTGAAATATCCAGTTATCACAATCGCTTCCGTTGTCGGTTTTGCTTATGTAACAAATGTTTCCGGCATGAGTACGACGCTTGGAATGGCGTTAGCAAAAACAGGCTCGGTTCTATTCCCGTTCTTCTCGCCTTTCCTTGGCTGGCTAGGAGTCTTTATCACCGGCTCGGATACATCGTCCAACGTCCTTTTTGGCAATCTTCAAAAAGTAACGGCAACATCGATCGGAATGGATCCGGTTCTCGCACTTGCAGCAAACTCTTCTGGGGGAGTAACAGGAAAAATGATCTCCCCGCAATCGATTGCCGTTGCCGCGGCAGCCGTTGGACTCGTCGGCAGAGAATTCGAACTTCTTCGCTTTACAGTTAAACATAGTATTTTCCTAGTCTTCCTAGTCGGCATTCTCGTATTCTTACAAAACAACATCTTGGCCTTTATGCTGCCATAACTAAATAGCAAAACCCCTGCCAACTGGCGGGGGTCTATTTTTTTGCCCGCCATTCCGCTATAATTAACTGTTGTGTTTAACCTATAAAAGGAGTTTGATTTGTCCGAATGAACGTCATTTGTTCCACTTTGAATGCAAAATATATCCACACGAATCTTGCTATTCGCTACTTAAAAGCGTATGCGGCTCCAGAATTTGCGATCCAATTAAAAGAATATACAATTAAGGATCCAACTTTAAGCATTGTCTCTGATTTGTACCAGCAGCGTCCTGACGTAATCGGCTTTAGCTGCTACATTTGGAATATTGAAGAAACCATCAAAGTCATCAAAGTGCTAAAAAAAATTGATCCTTCCATCCATATTATCCTCGGTGGACCCGAAGTGACGTACGATACGGCTGAATGGATGGAAAAAGTGCCGGAAGTGGATTTTATCGTCATTGGTGAAGGCGAACAAACGTTTAAACAGCTACTATCAGCAATCGAATCCGGTCAAAATTTCGCAGAAGTTCCAGGCATAGCCTACCGGGAAAATGGCCAAGTCCTGTTTACACCGCAAATGAACAAGCTTGATTTACGCGATCTTCCATCCCCTTTCCGTTTCCCTGAAGAACTTCGCGATCTCGGCAAGCGGGTGGTTTACATTGAAACAAGCAGAGGTTGTCCTTTCAGCTGTCAGTTCTGTTTATCATCCATCGAGGTCGGTGTCCGCTATTTTGACCGGGAAAAAATTAAGGCAGATATCCGTTATTTAATGGCAAACGGTGCGAAAACAATGAAATTTGTTGACCGGACATTTAATATTAGTCGCAGCTATGCGCTTGAAATGTTCCAATTTTTAATTGATGAACATGTGCCCGGCACTGTTTTCCAATTCGAAATCACAGCCGATATTATGAGGCCGGAAGTAATTGAGTTTCTTAATAACAATGCTCCGAAAGGATTGTTCCGTTTTGAAATCGGCGTTCAATCGACCAATGACTACACGAACCAGCTCGTGCACCGCAAACAAAATTTTTCAAAGCTGACACGAACGGTTACGATGGTAAAAGAAGGCGGAAAAATTGACCAACATCTCGATTTGATTGCCGGTTTGCCTGAGGAAGATTATCACTCTTTCCGCCATACCTTTAATGATGTTTTTGCATTGCGTCCGGAAGAATTGCAGCTTGGTTTTCTTAAAATGCTGCGGGGTACTGGACTCCGTCTAAGAGCCGCCGAACATGGCTATACGTTTATGGATCATTCTCCATACGAAATCGTTGGAAATAATATCCTTTCATTTCACGATATTATTAAAATCAAACAAGTGGAAGATGTGTTGGAGAAATATTGGAATGATCACCGCATGGATCATACTGTTGAATACTTAGTCTCAAAAGTTTTTCCCTCACCATTTGATTTTTTTCAAGAATTTGGCACGTTTTGGGATGAAAAAGGCTGGGGGCGGATCGGCCATCAACTCGAAGATTTATTCCGCAGACTGCTGCTATTTTTGCAATCAAGATCGATTGCGGATTTGGACGTGATCGTTGGGTTAATGAAGTATGATTATTTAAAAAATCATAAATATAAACCGCGAAAACCTTGGTGGGAAAACAATTTAGAGAAAAAACGGAGAAATGAATTGTACAGGCAAGCGCTTAAAAAACCAGAGCAATTAGGCGAACATTTTGCTAGCCTTAAGCTTGATGAAAAAATCTTATCGAAACACACAATGGTCGAAGAACTCTCGTTTAATCTTGCATTGTACAATCAAATTGGAAGTATTGAGAGAAAACCTTCAGCGATGCTAGCCTATTTCGATCCAACAAATGAAAAGACGCTGATCTTTCCCTTTTAAATCAACAGGGGAAACCATTGTTGGTTTCCCCTTCTATCAATAAAAATTAGGATAAAATTCGTTTTTCACCGGTAATCTCTTTCATTGGAGCAATGTCTTGCGTAAATTCAAGTGTACCCACATAGTCCCCATTTTCATCACGTACAGCAAAGTAGCGAATGTATAC
>JAKACS010000272.1 GCA_021821235.1 Bacillota bacterium | reverse complement strand
AAATACATAAATACCATTCAAAAAATTCACACATTCCTCCGCCCATTCTATATAGGCAGATAACAGGACTTCTGTATCAGAATGCCCTTTAAAGGAATATCCTTTAGTAAGGAGGATTTTACGAATATCTTCGGTATTATATAGTTCGCCGTTGTAACAAATCGTGTACTCGCTCCCATTTGCCTGTCTGGTCATCGGCTGTTTTCCACCCTCCGGATCGACGACAATTAGCCGTTTATGGCCAAATCCAGCGTGTACACTTGCCCAAACATTCGTCTCATCAGGCCCCCTCTTTTCCAAGCTGTTTGCCATGTCTTCAAGGATGTTCTTTTCGTTTCGTAAATCACGCCCGAAATCAGTCCAGCCTGAGATTCCGCACATAATAAAAGCCTCCTCTCTCCAATAAATGGAGCATGGTAAAATACTAAACACATGTTTTATAGTATTCAGCCCATTTTAATTGGCAAATTGTCCAAACAAATCGCGCCCAATCAGTTATAAAATCTCTCCAAGGTGTCTACAAAGAATATGAGAGCACCAACGATTGGAGGTCATAGAATGAACCACGAGCAACGATCAAAACTGTTTGAAACACAATTAAGAGCTTATACGGAAGGTACAATTGAACAAATAAATGATCAATGGATTTTTTTTGACGGGGAAACTGAAGAAGCCTTAAGGATGGAAGACTTTCTGCAGCAGGAAGTGGAAGTTTATCGATTGAACCGCTGGAAAAAAGGAATTCTGGCCGAAACTGGGATTCTGGAAGTTGGAAAAGACCGGATTTTACTGCGTGATCATGATCAAATCCGCGTCCGCAAACAGTTAATTTATTCATTGGAAATGTTATTAAATAGCATCAATGAAGATGCTTTTTTCCAATTTGTTACAACTTTAAATTCATTGCATTTTTCTATTTACGACTGCCTCTATTGCTATAATCATTTGTCATTTTTATCTGACGATCAGCGCAAAGACGGGGTCAATTTTATGGTTTTTGATAATCAGGATGCTATCTGCAATGTCCAGCATCATTTTTATTATTTTGAAAAAACAAGCGATCGCTTTGAATTCACTCTCAATACCGGAAAGCGACTGATTATCGAAAAACTCATAAGCTAAAAAAGAGGATGACTCACTATCGAACCATCCTCTGTTTACTATTGAACTCGTTGAAAGCCTATAGCGGAAGTTTAAATCCTAAATAAAGGACAAGTAAAAAGGCAATAATAAATTGAACCCATAAGACTGCAACCGGCTTTTTTTTAGCTGATCTCATTAAGATCATTTCAAACAGAGCAATAATCCATAAACCGACAATCACTTTTAATATATACAGCAAACTAATAGTAGCAACGCTGGAAAGCAGTATCCCGCCCGTTGCCAAAATCAGCAAATACATGGCCCGTAAAATCATTTGCAAGAGTTTAAAGCCTTTTTCATTTCCTTTTTTGTTTAAGTTAATGGCGACAAAAAATAAGATAAGGGCTACCAACCATGTCGTAATGTGGGCATGCGTCATCCGCTATAACCTCCTAAATAGATGAATTGGTTCATTTTCGTTTTCATCATATCATAGCCAGTCTAGAAACACGAAAAATAAGACTAACACAGTGTTATTAGTAAAAATTAGTGATAACGACGAATCATTATTTTTAGCTCTACTTTTTAGTAGCAACCGAAAGAAATTTGGGCGTTTTAATCACATTCCCCCAAATGGTACATAAGATAAAAGAGATAACTATCTGGGCTGTGCTTTTACCACGAAATCATGATAGCAGCCGCCCGCCACCAGGATAGGAAAAATTTTAAAAAAAGAAAAGGGTGTCGATTATGCCAGCAATTGTAGGAGTTGCCCAAGTGCTTACGCTCGGAAGCAGTTCTGTCTTCCATATTGGCGATGTTTATAAAATCATGCCGCTTTCCAATGCAAAAACATTCTCCGGCGCTGGTTCATTTAATACAGGCGAAACACTAACAGTACAAAACAGTCAAAGTACAACAAACACCTATGATTCTGACGGAGTCGATCAAGGAATCATTCTGAATGCGTAATGAATAGGTGATGAAAATGAATTACTACATCCAACAATCGATTCATATTCATTTTATCAAAGTCGGCGGGATCACAAACTCTTCCGTTTTGCAGATTGGCAGTGCAGGCATCATTAAACCTGCCTCCTATCTATATAATACTGGAGGGTTCACACAACCGGCTCCGGTTGCCTTGAAGCAGCCCGTCACGACAACTATCCCCCAAATGCTTGCACCATCCGTGCCGCTTCATGCACCTATTCGAACCTCGAATCAAGATGGTTAAACAATTTGATTAGGCAAAAAGAAGCCAATTTGCGAGGTGATGAAATGGTTCAAGATTACAATCAATACCTTCAATGGCTGCAAAGTTGCCTTCAAGCGCAAGAAAGTCGTATTAACGCCCTAGAGAGAACCGTAAAACAACTAACAGAAGAATTAAAATCGTTAAGCTCAAAACCATCCATCCATGTGGATACGATTGAATATAAATTTGACCAGCTAAAAGTAGAAACCCTTGAAGGAACTTTAAACATCGGGTTAAATCCCGGTGAATTGCAGGGGATCGAGGACTTTGCCGTCAACAATCAAGCGGTCGAAACGCCTTTCCCACCTCAGAAACAAATGCAACGAGCAATGGAAATTGAGGAAACTATTTTACATTATCTTGAGAGCGACCTACCGGCAATTATTGAAGACACCCAAAAGAAATTGGGAATTCAAGTGAAAGAAGGAGCTTATTTAACATTTATTAAAGACGATATAAAAAAACAGCTTCCAACCCGAATTGATTTTCATTTAAAAGCAGCGGTAAAACAAGATCGTTCCCTGGAAAATGCAAAGGAAAGCAATGAAAAAATCATTGAACGATTAAAACAAGAAATCCAAAACGGTGTAACCGTATTTTTTAATCACCTACCGGAGATGAGGAAAGGGATGAACAAAGAAAATGAACTTTGAAGTATATAACCGTGATATTTGTGTTGAGTCAATAAAAATCATTGGTGTAGCCAGCTCCTCTTTAGTAATGGTTGGTGACACCCAGACCATTCAGCTTGCCTCCACCTTTGATACACCTCCGGAATCTCTGATTATCGGGCCATTTGTTCCGCTTGAAATGGATGTGTCCTAACGATGCTTCAGCGGACAGCTTATGTAGATAACTTAAATGTAAAAATCGTATCGTTTGCTTCAACCCTTCAAGTCGGGGATGCGAAAATCGTTAATAGCTATTCAAGGGCGTTGGCAGTACACCGGGAGGAGGAAATCTTTTTTGGTAATGAGGGGAATTTTTCCAGTTATCCTGTCTTTAGCGAACCGATTCCACTCCCACCGATATTGGAAAATTTCTCTACAGCAACAACCAACTTGAATCCAGTCATTACAGTCAAAGAAATTGATGTGGTTGGTATCTCTGCCGCTTGTGTTCTGCAAATCGGAAATAGCGAGCATGTTTCGATGGAAGCAAGGATAAAACACATACGTCAGCTTCTGCCGAAAACCGAGGAACATGCGGCCGGCATTGAATAACGAATTAGTCGGTTGTCTTTTTACAATCACAACAAAAGGAATTCGAATCAAAAACTTGTACAAAGGGTGCTCACAATATAGCTCCAAACTACGTGAAAAAGGATGTTTGCCATGCCAGCAATTGTTGGACCTGTTCAAATCGTTAGTGTCGCAGGTGGTGTAGTCCAATTCGGTGATGCCTTGTATATATCTCCAAAAACAGCTTCTAAAACAAATGCAGGTGCCGGGGCTTTTAACACCGGAGGATTGATCATTACAAACAATGGATTGAACGGTACAAATGTTCTGGATACCAATCTCGTTGACATGCCAATTGCCGGAAATAATTAACACCTACCTTTTAAGAAGAAAAATGAAAATGACATAAACCGGCGATGGTTTATGTCATTTTCGTTTTACTCGATTTTCAAAAGATGGGCACCGTCAAAGAAGAATAAATACCGCGCAGTTACTTTCCTTTTCCAAATTTGTTCAATTGCTTTGGCATAGAGCTGAATTTGGATACGGTAGCGATCCTCAAGTATTGGTCGTGCCTGTTCAAACCCGGCTTTAAAACGGCCGGTAATCCCGTCTGACTTATAATCAACTAAAACAAGCCCTTCCTGATCTTCAAAAATGCAGTCAATGACGCCTTGAATGAAGACAGGCTCGTTCTCCCCTTGCCAAGAAGGATAAATTTCCATCGCATTGAGCGAAAGCGTAAACGGCACCTCACGCTGAATTTTTTTCGCCTCGATCATCCTTTGACCCAATGGCGATTGGAAAAAGTGGACGATCAAATTTGGATCAACGGCTTGTTTTTGCTTTTCTGTTAAAAGTTCTCGATGTATCATGTCCTCAAGCAAGCCTTTGATTGCATCATCGTCAATCGGCTTTGTCAGATCGACATGCTGCATAACTAAGTGGAGTGCTGTTCCTCTTTCTGCCGGGGACAACGATTTTTCCTGCATAAACCTTGGTCTGGCCGAAATGGCTTTTTTATAAGGCCGAACCAGATCCGTACCGCTGTATTCATCGGAAATCTCCCGCTGCCGTTTGATTTCGGATACAGATTGCTTAGAACGGTGGCGCGATGCATCTTTAAATGCGTATTTCCAGGAAAACCGTTCCGCCACTTCAGCTGCAAACGGGGACTGCACCGCTACTCTTTCCAATCTCTGTACCTTTTTTAATACATCGTCCTCTTCCGATTCGGCATCCGTTTTTTGCTGGCGAATCTCCTCTGCCGTCCGGATCAAAACGTTCCAGGCAGAAGGGTGATTAGCAATTTCCTCATTCAAATGGACATTTTCCTTTTCATCTCCGGCTCCGAAGGCACGGTGACGGACAAGCGCGGGGCCAATCCAATCCAAATAACTCCGTGCCGATGCCCGTTCAAAATCCTTTAACAGCCAATCTTCATTCCCCGCTGCTGCATCCCACCACTGATCCATTCGTTTTTCAGCATCCTTTACTGAAGCGATGAGGTACAAGCTTTCCTTTGCTCTTGTCAGGGCTACGTATAAAATCCGCATTTCCTCTGCAAGCATCTCCATTTTTTTCTTCCTTTTGAACGCAAGCTGTGGTAAAGACGGATAGGTAATGCGCTTTTCTGGATTTACATACTTTGCGGCAAAGCCGAATTCCTTATCGAGCAAATAAGGTTTAATGATGTCTTTTTTATTAAATTCCCTTGCCAGTCCCGCGATAAAGACGACAGGAAATTCAAGGCCTTTACTGCTGTGGATCGTCATAATCCGGACAACATCCTCCTGTTCGCCAAGGGCTCTCGCCGCACCGAGATCACTCCCCCGCTCCATCATTCTTTCAATAAAGCGTAAAAAGCGGAACAGACCGCGAAATGACGTTTCTTCATACTGT
>JAKACS010000001.1 GCA_021821235.1 Bacillota bacterium | reverse complement strand
AGTTTGTTTTACCTGATATATCCCTTGTGAAATCCTCTAAAAACTCGATGTAATGATTTAGATTCTTCGTATTACCTGTAGCCGCCTTTAGAGACTCTGCAAATTGCTTAAACTTAGGAATATGAGGGTCAATCTTAACCGCATATGAGGCAGACGGTAAATAATTAAGGAACCCTCCCACTGCATCACTCTTATATGGACCTAATCCGCGCCTTTGCATGAATCCAGCCCATTTACTGTTAGGATTAGTGAAATCAGATGTTCCTACGAGTTTCGGGTCGATTCCCGCTGGTGTATCAAAAATGTTTTTTAGTCCCTCTAATCCGTCCAATTCGTTGAAATGCCTGTAATAATCCTGTCGTTTAGGAACTAACTTATCGGGATTATTAGGATAAATAACCATCCTTGAAGCGTTGACCTGGTCAATCAGCCCGTCATAAGCTTTCCTAAACCATTCATCCGCTTTAATTACCTTCTTCCAGTCATTCGGCGCTGCCTGTTTTAATTCATCGAGGGAAATGGTCTTTTCTCCGTAATCCTGCACCATTTTAGACAACTTGCTGCCTTTCTTAATGCCTAGTCCTTTGACTACTTCCTTTTCAAGCTTGTTCAGCCAGTTTTCTTGCAGTTCTACATATTCCTTTTTCGATTTATCAAATGGATCAAGAATCGATTTCTTGATTTCCGGGAATTTTGCACCAAATACATCTCTTGTATTTCTATAAATATCGGACATGTAACCTTGGATGCCATTAATATCTTTCAGTTTTGCCGGGTCCAACTTAACATTCCATATTGGATCGTTGGCTCGGACTATATCATAACCATGTTCCTCTGCAGACTTCGGCTCAATAGCCTCATACTCCCTATTCGCTTTCAACCTATCTAAAGATGGATTAACCTCATCAGTTTTTAAGCCCTTCAAGCGTTCAAGTGACGGTTGTTCGATAGCCGCTGCAACTTTCTCCGCTGATTTCGTACCGTTTTTAAGCTTTAGGTTGCTTAATAACGAAAGATTCCCTTGTCCATTGCTTGTTTTCACATATTTCTCACGCTTGAATTCCAAAGGTTTTAATATTGCTTCTGGTATTTTCTTTTGATTGGTAACAGCATCCTGCATCATTTTAAAAGTTTCTTCAAAGGTAGCCACTCTTGAAATCGGCTTCCGAGGTGGATATAACCCCTTTACCAAATTATTAATGCGTGGATCTGCCTTTAATGCGTCTTTAAGGTTCGAGTCAGGTGCTTCTTGCGCTCTAATGATTTCAGGAACCTCTTGTTTAGGTGGTGTAGGTGCTTCAAAGCCTTTGGGATAAGCAAGATCTATCACCTCATCCAGCTTTACAGGCTCATCATATCGAGCGAATTGGGTCCATAAATCCTCAAGTGCTTCAGGAGTCATTCGGTTCATGTCATAGTTGCTGTTTACATGTTTAGAGAAATCCTCATATCGTTTTTGCCAGTAAGACTGATTTTGTGTTGATTCCGGCATCATCATTCTGTTACTTGCTTTAGCCTCATATTTAGAACCAATGCCGAACCCTAACCCTTTTAATTCTAGCCTTGCCTGGTTCAAAGGCTGGCTTAACGATTTAGGCATTGGAGGAATGGGGTTTTTAAGTCCTGCCAATCTTTGTAGATTTGGTGTTAATGGTTTAGGCTCTGGGAGTCGTATTTGAGGCTCCGGCAGTCCTAAAGGATTGCTTTGATTGCTTTTTGGTGCTGGTAATCCTAACACTTCCTCAGTCGCTTGAGCCGGTGCTTTTCTTGCCCCTTTAATGATATTGGCTATTTTTAAGATTGCCGGATCTAATACCGCTCCTCCGACTGCACCTATACCGGACCTAATAGCATAATCCTTAGCGCTGTATGCGTCGGGGTTTGCGAGTTCGTTTGTTGCTGATATCCCAGCCTCCGCCATTGCCCCTGCCGCCGCTCCTTTTATTGCACTTTGAGCGTAAGGGTTAGCGATTTTGGCAAGCTTGGGAACTTTATTAAATGCCACATCTGCAACTTTATAGCCTTGTGAGTAAGGTGAAACAGCTGCAGCAATCATACCAGCTGCATTTAAAGCCTTGGTTTCCATCCCTCTATCCTTTTGAGCCGCTTTAATGACAGGGTTATCCGGATTGTACTTTGCCATGTTTTCGGTATTGCCTGGAATAAGGAAGTCTGTCGCACCTTTAGAGATAGGAGTGACAAAACGGTCAACCACTCCGAGCAAGCCGTCCCGCTCTCCGTCTCCATCAGTATCTTTGCTGGTAAAGAAATCTTTTAGTTTTTTCAAAGGATCTCCAGCTTTATTCGCCTTCTCCTCTTTTTCTTTTCTCAATTGTTCCCTGGCATAAGGAGTCATTGATGCTGGATCGATTGGTTTCTTTTTAGCAGCTTCTATCGCTTTCCGTTCTTTCATTTGGTTTTCTCTTGTAGGAAGATGTCCGCCTCTGCCTTGTGCTTGTGCTTTTTCCTGCTGGCTAGTGATTTTCCCTTGTGCTTCGTTTTGAGCTTTCCAGGATTTTTCACTCTGTCCGTAAAGATCGTATTCCTCCTGTTCCTTCTTGCGCTTTTTGAATTCTTCCATGAACAACTGTTTTTGGATAGCTGCCTGTGCTTTTGTTCTACCCAGTTCTCGGGCTTCTGCAAGTCCTGAACTATAAGAGCCTTTCCCGAACATTTGCTCAAAAGTTGCTTTATGCTTATCTGGGTCAAACTTGTATTTACCTGCCATCTGTAATCACTCCTCCTTACTGTGCTAAACCTAAGAAATTCCTTACAATCTCTTTTCTCTGCACTCTCTGAAATTCTTTAAATTCCTTATCCCTTTCATCCCGTTCTTTCTCGAAAATCTTGAGTAACTTCAAAAGGGTTTGTTTCTTCGCCTTATGGAAGTCTTTTATCGTCCGGAAGCCTAATGATCTGGCCATATAAATTTCAGCAGTATCACGCTCTATATAAACCCGTGAAATTAAGTCTTGTTCTTCCTCAGAAAGCTGATGGATTGCATTCCACAAGCGTTTTATTCGCTTATTCATGTGGTCCCTTAGCACTTCTATTGCTTCACGGATTTCGATTCGCCTTATCGCCTGTTCTTCTGTTCCAGGGCAAGAACGGTATACTCTTCCTTGCTCTGAATCAAAATGCGTTACCGGATACTGAATGTTTAATTCGTTCTCTCGCAGGCGATCTAAAAGCTCAGCTTCATATTCTGGCGAATGATAAAGAAAATCTAATTCTGTTTCGATAGCTTTTTCCCACTGTTCACTCATAGCGCCCTCCCCATTCATTTAGCTTTCAATCTAAGGGCTGAAAATTTGTCTACATAACGTCATTTATGTTGAATTCTTCTAAGGTAGTGAGTTAAAAATTCACCCTTTTTTCAACATAGTTTAAATGGACACTCACTTTATCAATTCAACATAGTTTATAGACGGTCATTTAAACAGCTCCTTCCATTCCGATTTCCTTGTAAACTGTCTTTCGTTTACGAAATTGGCTGTGTAAAATCCCGTTCTGATCTATAAAGTCGAACACTACCGCACTCTGTTTTCCTTCTGATGGTCTCATAACTCGACCAACTTCCTGCTGCACGCTTGCAGGTGACTTCTTAGGGTAAGTTAGGAACAGCCTGTTTAAATGAGGAATGTCCAATCCTTCCCTGGCTAACTGGGTAGCAAGCAATATATCAATCTTTCGCTTTTTCGCTTCTTCCATAATTTCTTTTCGCTTCGCTTTGGGTAAATCACCAGTCAATATCTCTGTTCTTAATTCCGGGAGCTCTTCATCCAATAAACCTTTTAAGGCTTTCAGATGCTCCACACGATCGGATAAAACAAGACTGTAATTACCGGAAGCCTCAGCTTTGATTTGATTTACTATTAACTGATTGCGCTCTTTGTTGTTTATGAGTGCTTTAACAATCTCTCTATGCTCTTTAGAAGCATTTGAAAAGCTTGTCCGCACCACTTTTAACGATGGTATAATTGTAGGTACAGCCTCTTGCTTGATTTCATATGCGATACCACCAGTACACGCATAAACCATTTGAGTGAGGCCGTCTGCTCGTTCAGGGGTTGCACTGACCGCGAATCTGTAGCATCCCTTGAACTGTGAAATAACCTCGTAAAAACTCTTTGCCGCTAAGTGGTGTGCCTCATCTATGAACACCGCCCCAAACTGGCTTACATACTCCTTCAAATCCAATCTGTTAAGAGTTTGGATAGTCGCTACCGTCATTCTCTTACCAATAGATTTCTTACCAGAACCAATCACGCCGATTTCTTCTCTCGTTATATCCGTTAAGGCTACGGCCGTGTTGATGATTTGCTCCATTAATTCCTTTTGATGAACAATGAAGAGTGTAGGCTGTTGAATTCTTGTCATCATCTCCACCATCATTACGGTTTTACCTGATCCGCAAGGACTGACTAGGAAGCCTTGGGTACCTTGCAGCATTTCGTTTACTGCGCTTTCCTGATAGTCTCTTAGGTTGATATTTGATTGAAATTCCACTTTAGGTAGTAATAACCGCACATCTTTTAATTCGTGAGGGATATTCCACCTTTTCACGTAGCGCAGAACCGTTTTAGCCATTCCCCTTGGAACAATTAATTCGCTGCCCTGATGCTTATAAAGCTTGATATATCTCGGAACATTTACCCCGCCATAACCATATTTCGCCGCTTTTATATATTCAGGGTTATCAATGGTCAATGTTCCAGTGATCACCTCGTATAGTTCCCTGGGCATATCCTCTAAAGTAAGTCTCATTTCATGCGATACTTGAATTTTCAAAGAATCACCTACATCTCTTTCAAATAGTTTCTAACGTAGTAGTAAAAGTGATGATAAATGTAGTTCCCTGCGACTTTCTTAGGGATAAATACCGTTGCGAAGTTATATCTCGCTTCAAACGACTTCAAGCTTCCTAGCAGCGCCTTTGGTTCATATTGGCTCTGATACTGTCCAAACAACAGGTTTTCATAACCGTTTGGATCCTCGACCATTAACAAGAATTTGAGTTTATGAGAACGAATGAGTTCGTTTTCGAATCGCGTCCGCTCCTTAATCGTCTGGGCCAGTTCATCGACTGAATTTTTTCGCTCAACCGCTACTGGAAAGTAAATATCCCTAGCAATTCCTAGCATTTCATTCTTTGGCAGCATCACAGAGTAATCGCCCGCATCTTGCTTACAAGACTTATAGAGAATGCTTTTGGAATCAAAATACTGCACTATATGCTCATTCTTCTGCTCTCTGGTGTCGACTAAGATTGTGATGGTTTTCAGGAGTTCGCTCATTTCCTTATCCGTGTATTTATAGAAAACAGGTACCATCATTTCACCTCGTTTTTTTTGATATTGTGTAAAAGTGAATTTCTGTGAACGTTTTTCCGCTTTTTTCTGCTATTTCTCTTATTAAGCTGAATTTGTCTTTTTTTCTTCATAACTCTTCACTTTTTCACTTTTAGTAAAAGAAGAAGGATGATAATTAGAGAAATCCCTTAATCCAACACCGGCTAAGAAGATACCTCTGCCGTCCCTGCCCTTTTTAAAGCCTCTTTCTTCAAGCTTTCGGTTGAATTTCTGTTTAGTAATCTCGTATTCACCATTATCCTGGCACCAATAGCCGTATTGACGATACAGGTCTGCTGCCAATGTTTTCGCATTCTCATGGACTACACATAAATCACTGATGAAACTTCCGATTGTGTCCATTTCATCCCGATAGCTGTCAGTCGCATCCTTTACCTCTTGAGGAACTCCAAGGCCTTCTTTCTGCCATTTCAAGCACCCTTCCACCATCCAACGCAGAATCCCGGACATTTCATTTCGAAGCTTTTCCGGTAAATCCTTATCGAGCTTTTCGTCAGGAACCCTAACAGTGAAAGGTACTAAACGGATCCTTCTCCAAATCCCTTCATCAGCACCCCTGATTACTGGTTTGTGGTTAGTTGTAAAGAAAATCTTAAATTGAGGAACATATTCGAAGTATTCTTGATGTAAAAAGCGTGCTTGCACCGGCTCTCCACCTGTTAATTGCTTTACCAAGCTTTCTGCCAGCCTTGCCCCTTCTTCACTTTCCGTAGCAGCAACCATGCGAGCACCCTTTAAAGCCGCGATATCGTTGTTTACTCGGTCTGACTTCTTTACAGTGAAGGTTTCTGCATTTGTTTGTTTGCCGTAATCTCCTAAAATGTCCTTGATCACGTTCATAAATGTGCTTTTTCCGTTACGGCCCGTCCCATATAAGAAGAACAATACTTGCTCTGTAGTTGAACCTGTCAGCGAGTAACCTACTGCTTTTTGAAGGAAATCAATCGTATCTTGCTTGACGTTCCCTTGCTCATCCTGGAAGATGTCATTTAAAAACCCCTTCCAGGTAGGGCAATCGGCGCTTGCATCATAAGTAACAGGTGAGATTTTAGTCATCATGTAATCACGGCTATGAGGCTGTAATTCGCCATTTTTAAGGTTAATCACACCATTCTCACAGTTGAATGCCCAGATATTCTTATCCATTTCATCTGGCAATACTGGCACTTCTGACTTAGCTAGAGATACCATTGATTCAATACGGGACCTCGATTCAGACCTCATAGCATGTTCTCCGAGTGATTTCCTCATATCAGGATCATCAGATTGAGCAGCTTCTTCATAAATGGCTCTTACCGTATCCTTAGCAATCTGAAGCACTTTGCTCACCTTATCCTCATTCCACCGCTTGCCATCCCAGAGATACCATTTGCCGAATGAAGTATTGAACCTAATATTCTGGCCATGTCGGTGTACCAT
Source organism: Bacillota bacterium (assembly GCA_021821235.1). The sequence goes on along the minus strand of JAKACS010000001.1, from coordinate 18,695 downwards.
CCGCTCCGCATTGCCTAAATCTGTCCGTTTAAAGTTCTTTTGTTCCATCGGCTTTTCTCTTTTCCGCTCCATTCCTAAAGCTATGGGGCTATTAATCTTGTTAAAGTGCCTGCAACCATTACATTTACCGAATTCCTGTTGTATGCTTTGGCACGTTCTCGGCTTCATTTTTGACCGAATTTCGGTATACTTTCGGTCAACTTCTAGTTCACTGTATCCAGAATGACCCTTTGACCATTCATGAACTAAATCTTCACCATTTTCGCTATATGCAGCTATTGAAAGAGCCGCAATCCATTCTTTATAATTGGCATTCTCCTGATGTTCTAAGTAATCCTGAATAAACTGGCATTCCTGAACAATTCGATTTGAATTCTTAGCATCTGGCAATTCTCCATCATATTGCTTTCTTGTCGCCTTCTCTTTTGGTTCTTCCGGGAAAAGTGCTTCAATACTGGTAATTGCTTCGTATAATTCGCTAAGAGAATACCGTTTATCTGGTTCAAACAACTCCGTTTTAACCGGTTTAGGATTGCTCTTAAGGTTGTAAGTGCCTGGTACTCTCAAAACCCTTGCCAAGTCTGCTGTATTGTCTATATGAAAGCCTTTAGCTCTGCCTAATCGGATAAACACGTTTTGGAAACGAGAAAGCATTCTTTCCGCACTTTGCATGCTCTTAACAGATACTATCGTCGCAGGCTCTTGAAACAGCCAGTAACAATGCAATCCTCCGCCACTATGGACCACAATCGATGGTTCTAATGGGAATGTATCTAAAATCCCTTGAACATCATCCTCAGCTGGCAAGTTACCCGCAGCATGATCTCCGCCTTTAAGGTCGATTTCCACCCATACACCTGGCAAAGAGAGAACATCTTCGTTTTTGCCTCTCTTGTACTCACCAAGCGCTTCTTTCCGCACTCCTACACCGAAGTAAACATTATGTGTATCCCTTAAATTAATGGCTTCCCCGATAAGTTCATCAATTTGTTTTACCGGAAACCACCTTGTTTTCTTATCTTCCAAGGTCCAGAGACTGATAAAACCGGTCTTCGCATTGCTGTAAAGTGTTTTTATGAAGCTTTCAGCTTGAATTTGTCCTTTGCTTACCATATCCTCACTTCCTTCACGGCAGGTTATTCTGTGATATAGACATCAGAATCGATATCTTCTTCAGTTAATCCGGCCGTTTCCGCTACGATCCTTGCATACGCCCAGCTCATTTCAAAACTGTCAAAACCTCTTACGATATCTAAATCCTGTGTATCATTACTTGCGTAAACTGCGAAATTGCCTGGATTCTCATCATCAACTGAGATAAAAACTCCTGTCGTTCCGTGTGGTGCAAAGAAAACCGCCTCTCCTGCAGCTGACAGTAAATCTCTTGTTCTTTGTGCAATCGGTGTAGAGTCTTCCGAAAAAGTCGACATAATGATCATTTATATTTCCTCCAATGGAATAATTAGTTTATTTGGTGAATCTTTGATATTTCCGCTTCTCTCTCAACTTTCAACTGTTCTAATGCCTGATAAATTTTGTTTTTTTCATCTGGATCAAGTTCTTTTCTTAACATTCGGTACAAGGAATTTTCATGAATGCCCAGCTTCTCTGCGACCTGCCAAGAGCAAATGCCTGAAACACGGATTAAATTGCGAATTTCGCTGTTAGGTTTCATGTTTTCACCTCTTTTCTTTTTAATTTGGTGTTGTATACTAACATCATATCGTGTAAAATAAGTGTATAAAATAGATTTTATACTTACTTTTATCCATAAATAAGAGTTTTTTTAAAGAAATATACTTACTTTTAAGGTGGGATTTTCAATGAGTAAAATCAAAAAACCAAAAATTACTGAAAATGAGGATTTGAAAAAGGAGTTTACATATCCAGAAGATCTAGAATTCAATACAAATAGACCCCTGATGATCGGAATTCGGGGTCCTTACGAGTTTATTGTGCTGGAGGAAACGACTTATATCATTTCTACGAGTTATAAAGAAAGATTAATGAACGGTGAAAAAATGGACGAAAGTGATATTTATGCTCAAATAGCCGACACAAGCCATATGTACAACCCTTTTGAACAGTTTGATATGGAGGTATTCATCAATACCGTCCTATCTTTAGATGTGAAAGATACAAAATCCATCATTAATTTTTATAATCAATACGGAACAATTGGGTATGATGGCATCGGAACACAAAAAGGGAGCATTAACGAGAGTACAGCCCGTAATTTTGGCATGCAGCTACACACAACAAACGAGTCTTTGGCCTACTTCAGAAGGGAAATCGGCACTTTACAAGATATGATTCGTATTCATGAGGCTCTCCAAAATAAAGATGAAGATTTTTTAAGAACTCCAGACTTACTTTCTAAGTACACATATCCCAAAAACGAATTAACCGCAGATACTCCAAAAGAAACTGTATATTTACTTGCCAAACGAGCCTTGTTACATGCAGTAAACAGCAAAGCAAACTTAATAAATCCTGTAGTCGGCTTAGCAGATGGGGAAATTACTAAATTCACAAGCTCAACATGTTTATTAGGTGTCTTTTATCTCAGACTTTACGAATTAGTAACTGAAAACCCTAAAATCAAAAAATGCCGTTATTGTGGGGATTACTTTATTCCTCGAAAAGCAGATGCAAACTTCTGCCCTCCTCCTGAAGCAAACGAACGAAGTAAATGCGCAAACAGATATGATGCAATGGTGAGAAGAATTGCCCAATGGCACTTTAAAGAAGAATTAACAGTGGAGGAAATCCAAAAGAAGCTTACCAAACCTAAATCCCGGTCAATAAAAGAGATTAAATTCATTCTTGAAAATTACACCGGCAAGTTGAAAAAATAAAAAAAGCATAGTGATCCGCTCTTAAGTAGAGTAGATACACTATGCTTTTTCTGTGTAATAAATGTAGAAGAAATACCTCTCGCGCTACCGCTTGAACGCCTCCCGCTGTGGGCTATGTCCTCTAAAACCATATATAAACCAATACAGCAAACCTTGTTTTTAAAAACCAGTCCAATTAATAGGGGTTTAAGCAGACATACCTGTTCACCCCTGGAGTTGCTTCTTTAATTTCTGGATGTACCGGACAGATACGTTCATGGCTTCTGCCAAACTCTTATTGGTGCTATTCGGCTCTTTTTGAAGCAATTCTTGCAGCAGCGTAAGTTTGCTATCGGTTGTATTATGTTGCTCTTTGAGATAATCCTCACGCTTCTTCACGCCCTCTTCACGGCGTTTTGTCCGCTTACGAACTGTATCCCTTGCTTGCTTCTCCAGACCGTCTATAATGGTCGTTAAATGCTTCATTTCCTCTGCTGTGATATCTAACTCCTCGATGATCGTGACATTCTTCATCGGGCGTTTAATTCCGTCCATATGTTGATACCACATTTTAAAGTCACGCTTTTGGAATTCATCAAAGAACTTCAGTGCATCATCATATGCATTGCCGGCAGTTCTTCTTAATTCTTTGTTTTTCTGTGGATCCGTTAATCTCATGTTTAATTGGTCCGCAAATTCAATTGTTGCCTCTTTATTTTTAAGGATTAAAGCCACTGTATATGCGTACACATAGGTCAGTACGTTACGTTTTTCTATCTCTCCCATACGAAGGGAAACTAATGCTTCTAAATCGTTTTTACGGGCTGTATTAAGGCTATATAAGTTTCTTAAATCCTTTTGGGCAGGTAAAGTATGTAGAGTCGCTTTTTTCCCTTTAACAGGCTTTCTGCGCTTTTCTAATGGCTTACAGAATGTATATAACTCTTGTAAGCTATATTCTAATGTTCTCCAAATCTCAAATGTTACCTGTTTCCCATTCCTGCTATTAACGCTATACGGTAAACGGAAAACTCGAGTCACATCCGTTCCTGATGTATCAGCGCCTAAATGCCTCAAATCAGATATAAATTGTGCAGTTATGTATTGTGTTAGAAAAGACATTTTTGGTGCAGCGCCACCGCTAATGGAGTACAGCAGCTGCAATCCTCGCCCGGAGAATATAATAACATTCGGATTTGGTATTGAACCTTTAAATATAAGCCGTTTTATTTCTTCCAGGGCGCGATCCACCGGGATATTTAACTTGTAGCAATCAATATCAACGCCTATGTTCCGAATTTGCTTTAATGAGCCGGTTTGCCGCACTCCATATTCGAAGGCATTTAGGCTCAAATATATGTCGTGTTTACGTTTTTTGGCTTCTTTTAAGAGCGCTTTGATGTCATTGAGACCATAAAAGATATGCTGCTTATTTTTCAAATGAAATGTACAGACAAAGCCAGTAATCTTTGAATCTGATATGTAGCAATCCTGCCATTCCCCAATAAATGTTTCTTTTTTCTCAAAAATTGGCTGTAAATTTTCCATGCTCCGCCCCCTTTCCATAGTGGAAAACGGGCATACACCTATGTTATTATTAAAAAAACAACTAAAAAAGGGTATACGAAACCCTAAATTGAAGGTATATGCCTTCTTCCTTTTGAGAAACCCCGCCGTCGCCAAACAGTAGGGGTTTTTCTTATGTCTATTATTCTATCAATTTCTACATCAATCTACAACCGCGTTTAAAAAGGGCTATCCTCTCGATTTATATCCAAAAGAGGTCCTTGTACATAATTGTGCCGAATTTTTTCTCTCACGGCTACTATAGGGGATTCACTTAAGAAAAAAAGAGATAATTTTAAAAAAGAAGCAGCTGTAAAGCCACTTCTCTTTTAAAAGGAGATACAATCAGTTATAATTTACTTAGACAATTTGATTTACACTGAAAGCCAATTCGTTCGCCGCGAGTTGGTTTTCTTCGTTTTTAGGAGCGAATGAACCTCCTACCATCTTACCAATCACTACAACATCCTCTACACGCACTGTCAATGTAGCATCATTATCATGCAGCAACATTAGATACATTCCAGATCAGGCCTCCTTCTGTTAAAATGATTATGTTATTAATTGAATTTGATTTCAACGGCGTTCACTTGCAGCTGAGCGCTTTTTCTTTTTTGGTTTGAAATAATCCTTCGGCACACCCAGAAATAACCCCCCTAAACATTTCATGTGGCTGCCTTCAGTTATGCTGGAAGTATAGAATATTTTTCGTTCATACATGTAAGTAAGATCCTTCATATCCTCTGCCTCTATAACGAAGTGGTGAAGCAACTTGTTTGTTCCTGCTTCTACAACCAAGATTACAGGTTCATTCATAATGTCTTGCGCTTCTAATATTTCATCGAAATTTTGACCTTCGAGTTTTACTCCAGTGTTTGCAATCAATAGTGCTGTAGCTTCTTTCATTTCATTTTTCCTCCCAACATAATCTGTGTTTTGTCTTGAATCAATTCAATCAGTCCGCATTCCAGTACATAAGCGATTCTTGCTGCCATTTTTGGACGCATTGGCAGGTGTCCGGTTTCAAGTTTGTTTAAGTATGTAACAGATATTTGTAGACAGGTAGCTAAATCATTCTGGGTTAGACCTTTCTTTTTTCTGTATTCCCTCATTCAACACACTCCTTGTCTTTGTTATACCCATTATAAAACTAAATATTCGTTTCATCAAGACTAAATAATCATTTTATGTTTATTTTTTCGTTTTATGATGATAATATGGTTTCGGAGAGGATGATATTTTATGAAAAGTGTAAATTTAGGTAGTATGAGTGTAAAATCTGCAGTACGGGTAATGATGGAGGAAACAGAATTTAAACAATTCCAGGAGATTGCCAAGGCTTTGGATTTACCGAAATCCACCTTTCAGTCAGCCTTAGACAACAACGCTTTACGTGTCCGAGATCTCCAAAAAGTTGCTGATTTATTAGGATATGAAATTAAATTAGAAAAAAAATAAGGGCCTGCTATTATAGCAAGCCCTTTTCCTTTTCATTTCATTGCATTCAAACGATCCGCTGTTTTAAATGCAGTTTCTATTTGATTTTTTGCCCTGTCAGCATACCGTTCGAGAACAATTTGTGCAGCCTCTTCTACTGAACAAGCTTTTAAAGTTGCTATTTTATTTAAAATTCCCTCTGTTTCTTTGCTAACTTTAATTTCCCTCATCTTATTTCACTCCCTGAAGGTGATTTATCACTAATGCCCAGAGATCTTCAGCTACTTCTAACTCATATTCCGCTATAACAGGTTCATAAGCATCTAAACCTTCTTTTAAGCCTTCTTCCGTGATAAAAAAACGTTTTGTCGCATGATTGAATTCATTCACCCGCTCGATTACATATTCGCCATTTTCCATGTACACTCTTAGTTTTTTCACCGCAATTCCCTCCGTTGCCGATTCCACGGCAGATTATTGTGAGCTGAAAGCACTTCCGGGTAACATTTCGGACAGTATCGGTTATCTTTGTTGCGTTCATCATTGGGTAACTGCTTCATTTGCTCTTCTGGAAACCATTTAGCGCAGTACGTACACATTTTCATATCAATGACCTCTTCTATAGTTGATTCATTTTGTTGATTAATTCATCTTTGCTTGGGTTTGTGTAGAGCAAAGTTGTATGAATGTTAGAATGTCCTGCCTGATTCGCAACCTCATGTACGCTCATTCCTTTGCTGATCGCGTGAGAGCAAAAGAAGTGGCGCAGATCGTGAGGAGTAACGACTTTCCCTAATGCTTCGGAATATTCATTGAAGAGCTTATTGATTGTTGTCCGGTCGAGGCGCTTGTTTCTATTGCTTACAAAGACATATTCATTTTCAATTCCTTGCTTCTCCCGTTCTTTTAACCAGGACTGAAGCGCAGTTTTAACTTTATCGTTCATAAATACCGTTCTTGTTTTATCCCCCTTGCCATCCTGCACAAGAATTTCACGGGAGACCACATTAAAGTCCTTCATTTTGAGATTCAGCGCTTCAGAGATCCGTAACCCACCATAAGCAAGTAAGCTGACGATTGCATAATTCCGTTTGTTGCCACTGTCCAGGATCATTTGCCTGAATTTCTCTACATCCTTAAATTCTACTTTGGCCAGTGAAGCGTACTGTTGCTGTACCTTAACATAATCTTTCTTCGTTAGGACCAAATCATCCTGCACTTTTGATTCAATCAAAAACTCATTGAACTTTACCAGTGCATTTACTTTTGTATTAATCGTTTTAGGCTTCGCTTCTTTTACTGTCTTCAGATAGGAGATGTATTCACGGACATTTTCACGATGCAGCTTTTTGAATTCAATCCCTTTCGATTCATCGAACCATTTCAGAAAACCGGTAACGGACTGCACATATCCTTTAATCGTATTTTCACTTTTCCCATCTTCCTTCAGATATTGCGTAAATAAATCCATCATTTTGAACCCCTCCTTATAAACTATGTAGAATTATTTTTAGCTAGTTTTTTAAACTATGTTGAATTATTTAACTAAATACTAACACCACCATCAGCGAAAGTCAACATAGTTTATCTTATGTTGAAAAATAAATAATTGATTTCAGAACAAACATTTTATGGTAATATGGCTTTTAGATTGGTCACGACCAGGATATCGAGGAGGAGAATGAGTGGGGTATAAACAAGACTTAGTAACTTGGGCAGGACATAAATACAATTTCCATGTGTCAGCTCAGCAAAAAACTATTCAACAGATGCAAATCAAACGTGGAGAAATTTATTGGGCTGAATTGGGGAAGAATGTAGGAAGTGAACAAAATGAAAAGAGACCTGTCCTGATCATCCAGAATGACAAGGGTAACCGATTCGGCAGCACAACAATTGTTGCTCCGATAACTACCAGTCCTAACAGTGGAGACAAAAGAGCAAAGCCACTGCCCACCGAAGTCATAATTGATTTGATTGAACCAGACACTACACCAGGTGTAGCACCAGGTACAACTAAAACATTAATAACCGGTGTGATTAGACTTCAGCAATTACGGGTATTAAGTAAAGCAAGATTGGAAAAGCTGATATGTGATTTGAACGACACTAATTTAGCTGTTTTAAACCCAAAAGTAGTAGACATTATGCCAAAAGTGAGAAGAGCAGCTTTAAAATCGTTGGAATTATAAGGAATTTTGAACTTAAGACTTGATTATTGGACAAGTTTAGCTATAATAAGGGTATATAATACGTATACGCAATAATCTAATGCGAATACGCAATAATCTATTGCGCATACGCCACGAACAGTTGTTATAGGTAACAGTGAATACTCAGCCGATCATCAACACGGATCGGACACGACTTTGTTTAATCAAAGGTTGACTCAGTGAAAAGGACTCGAACATATGTTCGGTCCTTTTTCTCACAATTAAGGAACATAAAATGATAGATAATCCATAAACTATAAAGAAAAACTCAGCCGATCAGCAGGATCGGACACGACCTGGATATCACATCCAGGGTTTTTCCAGAAAGGAGGACGTTTTTTGTCCTCCTTTTTTTGTTTTTTTGCACTCTCAAAGAGAGTTAAATAGTACATACTTGCGTTATTTTATTTTGTTTTTAAAAAGTTCGCTCCGTCATACCAAGAAACTACTCGGTTGTTGCTATCAAATCTCACCCATGATTGTTTCCCATACCACCAAGAATCAAGAATGATGCTGTCTGGACTTCCCATTATCTTTTGGACATGTTCCTTTGAACTTCCTACGGTAAAAGATGTAGAGGAATCGTCATTAGGAGCAGGTAAGGTTTTTCCCTGGTTAACTACCGTTTCTGTATTTATAACTTGATTAGTTTGTAACTGGGATATTTCTTCTTCAGCTGCACTAAGATCAAATGTTAACTGATTAATCACTTCCTCTCTTTTATCCCCTTCTTCCTGCAGTCTTTGATTTTCCTTTTCAAGCATCGATACTGCTGCTTCCTTTTCAGCAATGGCCTGATTTTTTTCGGCAATCATTATCCTGGCTTCCATCACAAGATAGCCAAAGAATATGTTACTAAGTAATAAAATCAAGAATCCGACACCGATTAAGACCTTAATCCAAAGACTTCCTTTCCTCTGCACTTCAAGTACTTCCACATTTTCATCCCCTAGCATCTATTTAAATAATCACCTAATATGTTCCATAAAAAGTGCACAACTCCTTTAATGAGTCGGTTTATGTGAAAAAGTGAAAAGTTATGAACGAAATTTTCCATTTTTCTCTTAATCCCTTATATATAATAAAATTACTGATTTTTTCTTCATAAAAATTCACTTATTCACACAGAAAATACACTATAAGTTACATAATCCTGGTTTTATAATGACTTTAAGGGAGGAATCAGGAATTGAAGATAACAATTATCCAAGGACCATACTTTGAAGAAAGAATCCAGGGTTGTTATGACGTAATTGCCGGCATTGTTCAAAAACGAATAGAAACAGCGATTATGGATGGATTAACAGTAGAAGAATTTATGGAGGCATTAGAAAGTGCAGAAGACGAAAGATGATTATCCCATTGTTTTAACAGCAAATGAGATAATGGAGATTCTAGGCATTGGCAGAAGAAAAGCCTACCAGCTTATGAATCAAGAAGGATTTCCTTGTATTAAAATTGGTCCTAAATTAAAACGAGTCGAACGAGATGCGTTCTTTGCCTGGATGAGCCAACAGGGTAAATGAGAAGAAGAATAATCTTTCTCCTGAACCCTGTTCTCCAATGAGACGGAGATAGAACACCCTTGATATCAGGTGCTAGCAAACTGATATAATCATTAATGTCGATGGTTTTCTATCCATTTTAGGAATTCTTTCTTTAACACCCTCTTTGACCGCCTAATTCTGATCAAAGGGAAGCCCTCTGACCCCATCAATTCATATGCAATTCCCTTGCTTACCCCTAAAAACTTCGCAATGTCAGGTGCAGAAAGCAATTCTGGCGACTGGATTTCGTTCATTTGCTGCCCGTTCGAGTTTGAGATAGGTTCCTTATTCTTATGAACGATGTAACCCTCTCCTGTTAATTGTGAAGTGCAACGACATTTTGGACACTCCAACGCTTGCAGACCATCGCTTTTTACTGAAAATCTAGAAACCACAGCAAATAACGTTTCACATTTCCCACAAAGATATGTATAAACTCCTTCCGTGTACAAGAGCCCCTCTCCTTTCACCATAATATTCTCTAAAAAATGGCCCAAAACCTTCCGGAATCTTCCGAAATAATTTCAGGCATCGAATCCATTAATCTGTATAAGTTTTAATTGCCTCGTGAATCTTCATGGTTAGGAATAAATCATCCAGCTCACATTCGGCTCTTAACAGAAGTTCTCTAATCCGTTTCAATTCTTTTATGGTGAAAAACATGACGATCTCCATTTCAACTTCCTTCTCAGGTGGTACATATAACGGACCTCCCTCTTCGAAAAAGAAATCAGGCAGCTCGCTTCCATCGAATGGATCCTCGAAATCCTCATCATCAAACATGCTATAGCCTCCTTTCCTGTATTTCAAAACAGTATATCTGCATTTTTTTATATTCGAAGTCTTTTCAAAAAAAGTTAATCATGAGCTTTAGCTTAATGCTTACAATTGGGTATATTTAGCCCGACCCAATTCTCCAAATGAACCCGTTCATAGAACCGGAATCAAACTTCCCTTTTTTAATGCCGGTTCACGCCTGCTTTTATCCATGAATTAAAAGAACAAATATCTTTCATAAGATTCGTTTTACAATGGATTTGGAGAAAAAGGAATGAAGGATGGTGAGCAATCAAATGAAAATCAGCGAGAAAGCTTGGATAGACATGTATCCCTTGCTATTGAAAATAGCTTTAAGAATTTTAAATGCACCTGATGAAAAAAGAACGTATGATAAAGAATTATGAGCCTCCAGCAACACTTCGCTCTGTTCATTACTTGTATATTTGTATAAAATGGACTAAAAGAACGGAGGTATGAGTATGAGTGGAACAGAAACACCTTACACCTCGAAGGAGATAATTGCACGATTAAGCATCGGGGATAGCACATTAAGAAAATGGTGTCTGGCATTAGAAGAACAGAATTATAACTTCATAAGAACAGAGCAGAACAAGAGGATGTTCACCGAAAAAGATTCTTACGTTCTAACCCAATTCAAACACCTGGTAAAAGACAAGAATTTATCCATCAGTAATGCCGCAGCCATTGTCGCATCAAAGTATGAGAATGAAGTGTTCTCCAGTGAGACGGAGATAGAACAGGTAAACGATGATCCTTTTACTTTAATGTTCTCCAACGAGACGCTGGGAGAACTGAAATCAGAAATAGAACAGCTAAAAGATATGAACCGCATGCTTTTAAGTCGTCTTGATGAACAGCAGAAGTACATAGAAAGCCGCTTAGATCACCATGATTCTATTTTAATGAACTCATTAAGGGAATCACAGCAAACGAAACAGCTCTTGCTGGAAGCGAAAGAAAGAGAACAAGAGAAAAAACCGCGAAAAGGGCTTTTGAGATTCTTTACAAAAGAATAGTGGGTTTCCCCCATAATCAGCTTCTGCAGGATTGCAGAGGCTCTTTTTTTTGCCGGTTTGGTGAACATTATAGGATAAAATTACCCTATGTCGTATTATCACAGAGAGAGGAGGGTGTTAAGTATGCCTGAAGAAAAAGTGCAGCCGCATTGTTTTGTTTGTTCCAAGCCATTTCGTAAGGGAGAATTGGTAAAGACTGATACGATGGAGGGACAGATCCAGCACGCTGAATGCTTTATCTGGAAAGAAGAATTCATTAAAGAAATTGGTACATATGAAGAAATCGTTGAAAAAAATCCTGTTTTTAAAAGAAGCTTTATTGTTGTTTAAAAGCTTGACCAATAGAGAACAAATGTTCTATAATTTAATTGTTGGGTGCCATACACCCAGCATCGCCTATTGGAGCTGTTAAACAGCTCTTTTTTTGTTGTTAAAAGAACGGTCAGAAGAACACCTTACTCTGACAGGTTTTAAAAAGAAGAGTTGTCAGAGCGAACTTGTCAGAGTACCTAGACAAGCATTTACTTAGAGCGCCAAGGAATCCACGGCTCTAAAAAACCCTGAATATAACCTCTTTTTCATCCTCTTAAAAATGACTTGTAACGGGGGTAACGCACAAATATATTTCTTTTATATGATGACAAGCTAGAACGGTAGGAGAACAGGCACGCTAACTCATTCGATTTGGGACTATCCTGCCCCCCATAAGTTGCCCCACTAAAGGGGCATTGTTTTTCTTAGAACAGTAGGGGTTTCAGGTCGAAAAAAACTCCTGACTTAATCCCTCTGAAGTACCACCGTTAAATAAGGGTAAACTTTTGTAATTCATTAAGCTATGCCTATTTATACAAAGCACTTGAATAACGCAAGGGGAACAGGTCACTGATGCAGGTTGCCAAATCAGAAAGTTGAATCAGTGAACTTGAATCAACGGTGATTCACACCTATCCCTAGAGCCGCAAGGAAGTAAGTGTTATTCAAACCTGTAACTTAATCCCCTTAATTAACCCCCCTGGAATCCTGTTGTTCTCATTCGACTTTGCTGTTTAAAATAATGAATGCCGTTCGCAATAGGAACGCTTAAAGAGCGAGTAAAAAAAAGAAGCTTACCTGGTAAAAACCAAAGTAAGCAGCTTAGATTATTGAAAATGCTCCTATTATCATCACGAACCCTACACCCCACGTTGCAAGCCTGCGACTAACCATACTAAGTAAACCCCAAACACCAAGGCTAACACCGGCAAGGACAGGTAACGCCATAATATAATTCGAAATCCAATGCTCAATCCCAATTCCAAGCACTTTTTCATAAATAAACCCTCCGATTGTAGGAAATTCTGCTATCCAGTTCAATACACCGCCAGATGCTTCACCAACGTGATCAGCAAGGGGAGTCGGGTCTATAAACTCCCCATTACTTTTTAACCCAAGGTGTAAATGTGGTCCTGTAGAATGCCCCGTACCCCCGCTCAGACCAACCAGTTGACCTTCCGAAAGAGATTGCCCAGCCTTTACATTCACTTCGCTTAAATGCCCGTATATGGCTTGTTTTCCGTCTGCTAAGCGAAGAATGACACCCTTTCCGATGTTTTCGGAACCGTAGTTAACTACCCGTTCAACTACCGCATTCCCGACAGAATATAAAGGGCTACCCTCTGGAAAAGCTAAATCAATTCCCGTATGTGGTTTTGGATGGATCGTGCTGACTTCCCCAAACTTTGAAGTTATCCGGACTATCACGGCTTACACCGCCTTCATCGCATCCACTAAGATGTTCAATACTAACGGAGTCATCTGAACCAGGACATATCCTAAACCGGCTGTCTGCATCATGCTAAAACCTTTCTCTTTTTGATTGATCATTACCATGATTGCACCGCCCAGGACAACAACCATCGCCACCGGGTATGCTAAGGATTGAACTAGCATGATAAGAGGGTCAAAAGCATGTAGCATCTTATCGTACATTGCATCAGTAGGCGCTAAGACTGTTACAGCTTCCGGACCTGCAGCAGCTGCAGCTGGAATGTTGAATAGGGGGGCAACCGCTAAAGGAAGTAAAGAAAAGCCTAACGACAATCCCGCTGTTTTCCCTTTCTCGAAAGTCACCAATTCTTCAGCTGTAATAACTTCCTTGCCGCGATTCATAAAGTCCTTAATACTCATCGTCTCTGTTTTTCTGAACATGCCGCTTCACTCCTCGATGTTAATTAAAATCCTTTACAGTAAACACCCGCACCGTTTGCCCTTCCGAAAGCTTCAAAAGCTGTTTTCTTCTTAATTCCGTTGTCGTGATCCAGATGAATTGAGGCTCGATTTCAAAAACACCTAAGCTGATCAACTTCTTATACCGTTCAATCTTCGCTTTGTTCTTTATCATTTTTTGCGTATGGTCCACTTCAATGATGTGATACCGCTTATCCCTTATGAATAACGCGTCCGCTATTACCTTTACTTGCCCTGGTACTTCAAGTTTTGTTTCGTTCTTCCATGAAGAAGGACAGCCGTAGGCGATAAAAAGCGAATTCCGCATGATATAATGCCTGGCTTGAGTCGTTTTCTTCAAGACTTTATCGCTGTTCACCCGTTCTCTGCCTTCTTTATTGAGGTAATAAATATTTTCTCCATCCCTGAACGAACTTACATAGTCGCTGAGCTCTTTAAGTACCTTTGATGCGTTCCTGTCGCTTTTTAGATTGTGCAGAGTCTGTACTTGTGACCGGCTAAGATAGTGGAGTCTCTTCAACGATAAGAGTATAGCTTCCTGCCTTTGCTGCTTTTTCACTTCCCTTTTCATCCGTTTCAACCCTTTCTTTGCGAGGCCTGATGTTTATGTGAGGTTGAATCGTTTTATGGATATAATCCTCATCCATAAACGGCGTTTGAACGATCCTTTTTTTGTCTGTCTGATAAATAGCTCTTCCCTTAACCAATGGCAGTTTTTCTGCACCTTCTTCATCCAGGACCACCCTTGAAGCAGTTGCGTTTCTAACCCGGAAGCAGAGCTTAGCATCACTATTCTGTTTGCATTGGCGAGGAATTACATCGCCAGTAGGATATTGTGTGGCCAGTATCTGTCTAACTCCTAAACCTGCACCAAGTCTTGCTATTTGGCTCATATAGGTTTGACATTGTTCTTTTAGCTGCCGTTCTTCCCGCGTTACTGCTTCAGCCGGGTTCAATTCTCCTACCTCATCGATAATCACAAAATGCCGTTCTTCGATCCCTGCATCCTGAACTTTCTTCTTTCTCATACTTCTGAGTTTTGTTTGCATGGCCCTCATATCCAGATAGGCAATCTCTAGGGCATTCAGTGCCTCTTCTGGCTCGTATGCAATCTTCTTAACGTGTTTCATCCCTTCATAGTCGATAAACTCTACACCGCCCTTTAAATCAATCAGGGTAAAGGACACATTTTCGCTATGCTTCTGAATCAGAGAGACGATCATCATATTTAAGAAGTTAGATTTGCCGTAACGGGTCGCGCCGCCTACAACCATGTGAGGAATCTGTTCAAAATCATGCTTTATTAGATCAGATTGATTAAATCCGACTGGGATTTCCCACCCGCTGCATTGTTTGATTATGGATTCTTCGAAAGGAATAAAATCTTCAAGAGCTTCATCGAACACTTTAATCCTTAATACACCGTCGTAGGACAGCTCTATTTCCTTCCTGATTCGCTTTTTTTGGTCAAATAGTAGTTTTATATCATTGAAGATGTTTCGCCCCAATTTAAGCCCTTTGAGGTCGTTTAACGATATATCTAAGATTGTTTGCTTGTTGTTAATGCCGTCCAGAATGTGGTCTTGTTTATTCTGGAAGTCTTTGAAACTCAAACCTAACGGGATCCGATAGGCGTACTCTGTTCCTACTGTTCTTGTTCCGTTTTTAATCGGAGAACGCCTTAACAGCTGCATGGTACGCTTCTGGCCGTTCTCTTTTACCGTCAGTCCGTTATTGTCGCAAATCCTTTGAATCTTAATTCCGTCGTTACCGCCTCCAGTCTTTTGAAGATATGAATAACCCACCAATCCACCTGCAACAATTGAAGAAGTAATCTCAAAGAACATTAAGCAACCACCACCCTTGGTATACGGAGTATAGTCCCCGACAAAACGAATGATAGAGACAAGACTTAAACCATTGATATATAAGGGATTTTGTTGTTCTTCTTACTTTTCTGGTGAAGCATTTAAAGAAGAATAGAGCAAACGCACTCCAGGAAGTAAGTTTGGTAGAATCTTTGCAGTGACTTTTACTCGAATTTTTATAGGCATGTTAAATGGTATTCCGCACCGATTGTCCACGTTTCCCTTTTTTTAAGAAAGATTTCCTTCTTTTGTGAAAGAGAATAAAAAACCGCGAAACTTTCGTATAAATTAGGGAGACCACGTCAATAATGCAGCTAAGAAAGCAAAGGGAGAGTGTAAATGATGTGGGGAATCGGTAAAAAGCGCAGTAAATTGGGGAAATGGCTAGATAAAAGGGGATATACTCAAGAGGATTTAAGAATAGCTTCCAAGGTTAGCAGAAACACGGTCAGCCGCTTGTGTTCAGATTCTGATTACATGCCAACGATGAGCACCATTAAAAAAGTAATGAAGGCAATAAGACAACTGGATCCAGGAGCAAAAACAGACGATTTTTTCGATATTTAGCCTTTTTAGGGACTCCGAAATGTCCGATGTGATAAAAAAAGCACCCGGGTGGATGCTTAATCTTCAAAGTAAATTATTTCTCTTCGAAGGAATCGTTAACGAGTAAAATCCGAGTCTTTTTAAGGAGTGTAAAATGTGCAGATTGTAGCATCTTTCATCCCTACATTCTCCAACCTTCTTAGGTTTTCTTAGTAAAAAGTCAGGTTTTTTCAGGTTTTGTAGCATCTAAACCTTAGCAAACCTTATCAAATGTTAGCATTTGTTAGCGTGGTAACATTTGATAACAAGCCATTGGGTTATCTTGGGGTAAAACCATGCCTCTTCTCTAACCATTTCATGTATCTTTTGTTATGCCATTCATACTTTGCCGCATATCTTCTGACCGATTGATAAGGAATAGATAGCCTTTCACTAATTTCTTTCAAAGTTAATCCGTGATGGCCAGATTTTAAAAACATTTCCTCTGCACTTGCCCAATCCCTCATGAGGTCACCTCCAGTTCAATGTAGTATTTTGTAGTTCTCCTGCTGCCGATTAAATCTCAACATTTCTCAACATCATACTTTGCTACCTTAACAATCCTTAACCTTTTTAAGGGCCGGAAATCTCGGGTTATTTCCCTTTTTGGATGTAAGAATTGTCCGGTTCAATCTGTTCTTTAAGAAGTTCCCCTTAATCCTTTCAGGGTTCAGGACGGTTATTCAAACCACCTACTTTTGGTAGGTCTAAAAGGGGGTTGAAGTCTGGATTCAAAACAGCCTCTTATCCCTTGCTACGCCTGGTTTCTACTTGTCGCCCTAGGCGATAGGTTTAAGGCGACAGGTTATATAACTTTTAAAGTGGTAGCCTATGTCCGTTCTTCATCCGTTCTTCCCTGTGTTACGTTTGTTCTGCTCCAACCAGGCGAAAAAGTCTTCCCGGTTCACTCTCTTGGATCTGCGAATCCTGATAAGTGGGAAAGTTGGGGCATCCATGATTTCATAAGCTACCCTCTTGCTGCATCCTAGAATTTCAGAAACTTCGGCAACGGTTAATAAAATTGGATAATCTTTGATTTCCATTCTAAGACTCCCTTTTTACTGTTAAATTAATTGTTTAGAAGATTGTTATATTGTTGTTTTAGGCTCACAGGAGGCTGTATATAGCTTGTTTAACTTCAAAGTAATATAAAAGCCCTCCGAACTCTTAAAACAGCTCAGAAGGCTTTCAATGGCGTTACAGGTAGTCGTATGGTTTACGAGGTCCTACATTATCGTTTCCTGCTGGATCATTGTCCTCTTCGTCATAATCCTTTGTTGAGGCGATAGAGTAAATTAACTTCGGTAATTCAGTGAATGCAAACCATATTCCGAAACCGCCCAATATCACCCACAATAAATTTTCACCTTCCCATAACCATTCCCACACAACTACCAGCTCCCTATTTTTTATTTTTTTAAGCGTTGCTGCATAACCCAGTTATAAAATTCTTCTTCAGTGCCAATCGATTTGTTTCTCTCGTATTCTTCTGTTTGCTTCGTACCTAAAGGAGTTCGATTATTGTCGTAAAAATCCCTTGTTTCTCGGAAAGCTCCTGGACCGAATAACAAGCCTTTTGCACTGTTACTGAAATCAGGCGAGACAGGATATTTCAATCTATCCCCTGCTTTGTTGTAAACAGCCTCTTTCCGTAAAGCATCTAATCCTTTATAAGTTTTTTGAACCTGCGTTCCCCCGAAAGGAAGTAAAAGTTTTGCCAGAGGATCCTGCACACCTTTAGCAACCAGTAATCCGCTGCCAAATCGGTTAGGGTCTCTGTCTCCAAAGAAATCCTCTCTTGTCGGCAAGAAGTCGTTTCCGTACTCAGGATAGAAGTTTGCAAGAGTCTGCCCTAATGGTACGTTGGAAAGCACCTCACCGCCAACCCTTCCCGCTCTTTCCCATCCGGATAAATCCTCATCTGTAAAAGCGTCTGTAATGGCGTCTATAGGGTCAAAAACAATCTTGGAACCTCTTGTCTCCTCCATGCCCTTATTAAACAGCCATGCCCCTAAATACAGCGTTACGATCGCCCCAAAGTCTTTTTCTTTAATGAAATCCCTTTGTACTTGCCAAAGGTTTGCCACTTCCAATTGGAATGGAGCAATAAACTGGAATGTCTTTGATTTCTGAAGCATTGGCACTTCACCAATTCCACGGCCGGCAACTAAATTCCTTGTCGCATCATCCGCAAACTTGATTGGATCCGTGACTTTTTGCGCTAATCCCTTCTCGTAAGCTGAATTCCAGATAAATGTAGTTCCCATCCGGTCCGCTTGAGACATAACCCAACCTGCAAACTTTTCAGGCTGTTCAATTAGTTTAGTATTGAATCGTGAATACATATTATTTGAGAAGCGTTCTTTTAAGAATCCTGATTTTGCAACTGCTTCATCCTTTTTTATTACAGCCTTCAAGGTTCTTGCTGCTCCTGGGGCAGCATACTGCTTAGCAAATGCAATTCCGTTCGGAATGTTCGCTACCTGAGCCAATGTAGACCCGAGATTTCCTAAGACTGCGTTCTTTTTGACTCTGTTATTGAGCCATGTAAGCCCCTTAAAGGTTCTTCTTCCTAAGACTTTCTGGACAGGTCTATCGA
>JAKACS010000271.1 GCA_021821235.1 Bacillota bacterium | reverse complement strand
TCATGCCCTCTCCTCCTGTTCCGCATAGCGTCCCAACTACAGCGTACAGGAATGGGATGTCGAGGTGGTCAACTTTTCGGTTATCAAGGTACGCTTATCCGGTCAACTTTTATATTAGCGAACACAGAGTACAATTGGCCAGCCTAAAGCATTTCCTGCTGAAATAAGTTCCGCAGTAGTCCAGACTTCTTGATAATCCGCAGTGTTTAATCCTATTTTTTGTAATTTATCCTTCATTTTAATTTTGTTTCGACAACAAATTGTTTGTTCTTCCGTTAAGCAGGGCAAGCCGATCTGACGTGCAAATGCTTGGGCATAATACTGTGCTACTTCGGAAGGGTTCAGGAAATACTCAATTTTGATCCCGCGCCGCTCTTGCCAACTCGAAAACCGTTTTGCCTCTTGCTCCAGAGGATTCATGATATCGACCCAGAACACATTGTATTTGCGTTCGGTCATATTCAAATATTCTTCCGAGAATGAATCCTTCAAGTGTTTAAATCGAATGATTACAGGGAGTATATTTTCTGTTCTCAGTATCCGTTCCGTCAAAGGCATAGGTCGGTCTTCTACATATAGAAGCTGTTTTTTCTTCGTATCTTGAAACCTTGTCAAAATCCCTCACTCCTCGGTTGTGTTTAAGCGAAAGAGGCGATACGTTTAAGTACAACCTCAACTATCTCTGCAGTCCCGTCTTTCAAGTTCTCGCCAAGGACTTGAAGCTGCTTTTCAACAAATGGGGGTTCTAATTGAATCATTTCAGATAGACGACGCTTAGCGTCACCCTGTGCATGCACGTCACTGGCAAACCGCTCTATAGTTTTACTCACCAAATTCACACCCTCCGCTTCAGGAAGATTATTAGGAATGGAATATACTTCATACACATCCGACCAGTTCAAAGCAAGGTCAGCGAAACCGCTTTGTTGGTACCCTTGTAGCATTAGGGCTTGGCTATAGTTTTGAGGTGGCAGAAAGCGAATTGGTGTCTTATATACAAGGGATTCATACGTTGTCGTAAGCCCTGGCGATGTGAGTATCATTTTGCATGTTGCCAAATAGCGCAAGAAATTATCGTGGGACAAGTGTGTGAATTGTCCGCGGAAAGCCGATCCGTAATGCTCCTTTAAAGACTGCATAACCTGGGAATTCCCGGTTATCACGATTTTTTCATATGATGAGTTATTCAGTGGCTCGATTAAAGTTGATACGATGGCCTCCGGATAGTAGAGATTTGCACCGAATTTAGTAAACGGATTTTCCAAACCAGAGAGATTAACCAACAAAAAATTTTCCCGAGTATGAACTTGCTTCAAGTATGAAGTGTCGACAATCGGACCACACACACGAAACTCCTGAAGACGCTCTTTAAACTGAACCCGTTTATCTTCAACACCTGGATAAGTTTGAGCTATATAGTAAACATTGTATAATTCTGGCGGAATGTCCTCCCACATCCAAAACAGACTGTCAACATACACAGTTTGTAGTCCAAAATGCTTGGTAAATTTAACTATATTAGGTTCCAACACGTTCAGCATTAGATCGGCTTCTTTAAATAAGTCATGCAAATTCTCCGAAGTTACCAAATCATTTTGGAGGGAATCAAACGGTATAATATTAGTAAAATAATCAACATGTCTTGATAGTTCCAGGACCAATCCATCTGCCAATAGGTCCATTTGCACTCCATGTTCTTTAAGCCTCTTGCAAATCGCAAGCAATTTTCCAACTGGTCCGTATCCGAATGAAGTTGCTGTACAAATAATTTTTTTCATATCGTAGTTCTCTCCGATTCTGGGTTGTGATTAATTTTTCCGACATTATACTTTTGGTAGAATCTAAATAAGTATGCAAATAGCGGGGAAGATAACACTACACTAATCAGGATCATGCCTCGATATCCATACGATTGACCGATTACTCCATACAGTGGGTACAACAAAAGCGTAACCAAGCTATAACCTGCACCCAAAGATGATAGTACCGTTGTACGAGCCTCTTCCTTGACCTCTTGGTTGATAAAGTAATAAACCGATGGCTCCAAGAAGTCTACTTGAAGATAGATAAGGAAAAATCCGACGATGACAAGCGGCACATTCAGGGTAATAAGAAAGACCGCTCCAACAAAATACATGATTGTAGTAAGAATCAGAATACTTTTTAATTTTAGCTTAATTAGATAGTGAGAATTAATAAAGACCGCCGCACTAAGAACTGTACCAATCCCGTAAATCAGTCCAATTGAACCGCCACTGATTTTTAGTTCACTGAAATACCCTTGAATGAACAATGTTATGGCGTTCGTGCTCGCAGTTAAGATAGTCATGAATAAAATAAGGAACTGAATAACCGGAATTAATTGTTCTAATGAGCGAAATGCCCTTTACAGCGATCTTGATTGGTGACGCTCTAACTTTTTCAGAATTGCTTGTGGAAAATGCTTTTTCCGGGAATGATAGGATAACAATGCCTGCTAAAAAGAACAATATACTTTGCCACAAGAAAGGAAGTCCAATCGAATCCTTCGCCAAGAAGCCACCGATAGCGGTTGTCAATCCCAGCGAAAGTGCCGAAATTGCTCCGCGCCAACCTAAAAATCTAGAGTAGCGACCTTCTTGATCTTTGTTTTTCAGATATGTATACATCATGGCTTGATCAGAACCGCTTTGAAACGAACTTGCAATTCCGTCTAACGAAAACAAAAACATAAGTACTAAAAACATGTGGGATAGATGCATCCGACTTGTTAAATATATCAATAATGCTGATATCGCAGACAATATGCTCCCAAACGCCATAGAATACTTTCGTTTAAAGTAATCCGCAATCACGCCGCTTGGAAACTCCGACAACAATCGGATAGCGAAGTACACCACTTGAATCATACTGAATTCAAATAATGTAACTTGTTTGCTGAGAATAAATATCATCAAGATCGGTCGAGAAAATCTGGCATTTGAAAACGCGATAAACATGTAATAAAGCCAATAAGTCAATCCTATACCTCACTTTCATCTTCAGCCCAAGTAGTGGTTAGTAACGCTAAAATGGCCTTTGATTTCTTGATAGACACTAAAATCTCTCCCTTATTTAAAATAGCTTCTCGTCATTTGATTTTTATTGATTCCTCAAGGGATTTCATCTTGAGGTTTTTGTCGTTTCATCCACCATCGATATGGTGACCTTGCCTATTTAAGGTTGAGGATTGGAAATTCCACTTCGGAATTCGATGAAAAATATCACGGAAATTTGCAAATAACACTTGACATTTAAAAACTATCCCAATCATCGCGACGGAGAGCCTAACAAACTCTATCCTTCGCTGAAAGGGGTAGTCCCCCTCGTGTTACCTGCAATTCGCTCACATGATCAGTACCAATCCTTTGTCCTCGAACAGTTACCCCGACTTTCGATTTTTCAGATGCGTTTTATCCATGGGTTAGGGAAAAATAACAGAAAAAAACCTGTGAAGCCGCATTCCTCCATGCAATTTTGCGATTGTAATGACGCCAATTCGCTTCCATGGAACGCCAATCCAGTTGACAGGCATCAATGTCGAATTTAGGTTTGTAACAGGTAACACCCTCTGTATTTCCCCAAGATGACCTCATTTGTAGTGCCCGAAAAAACCTGAAGTTGGGTTTAAAAAATTGATCGTCAATTTCCGGGAATTTTCATTAAAAGAAAAATACATTAAATTTACTTTATTTTACTATTTTATGATATTCAAAAATTGAGAGGGTGCTTTTTAAACATAATTTCATTTAATTACATTTCGACAAACCCAGATTCCAACTTACGTCAAAATAATAAATTATTCAATCTACACCAGGATTAGTCATATCTAATGGAGTTTGTTGTGAATTATTTCTAGATATTGTAGAATGGAAATAGTTTTGAGCTAATCCATTGCTAGCAAGCACTACAAACGAGAAGGTCGTTATAATAATTCCTGGGATAACGACAAATATTTTTATGCATTTCATCTCCATCACCTCTTACATTGAGTCTACAATACTTCTTTCCTCACATGTGTTAGCAGTCTTAACATTATCACTAACATGTTTTCATGGAGGTCTCAGAATGTCGGCAGGATCCAGAATAAGGGAAATTCGTTTACGACGCAAAATGAGCCAATCTACGTTGGCGGGTGATTTATTCAATCGCTCCTATATTAGCCAAATTGAATTAGGTAGCGTCACTCCGCCTTTGGAGACACTCCAGTTACTGGCCCTAAAACTAGAAATACCATTAGAAGAATTACTCATGCCCTCCCTTCTCGACCAACAACATGAATTACATCATCTTCTAACCCTAGCTAAACAACATAAGAATCTTCCATTGATAGTTGAGGTTTGGGAAAAATCTATCCAATATGCTTTTAGTGATCTCGCAATCGAATCAATTTTATGGGTTCTTTCCATAGAAGAAAATTCAGATCGTACACATCAGATGTTATTGACTACATATAATTTACTTACACGAGTAACAACATCAAATGCATTATTGTGGTATGAACTTGTTTTCTCCTTGGGTAAGTCTTACTTCCATCGCCAACGTTATCACGAATCAAACCACCTTTTTTCTGCAATCCTAATATCCCACCCAACTCACTCCATTGAACTTCGTGCAAGAATAAATCATGCCACCTCTCTATTTTGCCTCGCCGAGTATGGATCAGCTGCTATACAATACGAAAAAAGCATACAGCTCATAGAAAAACACGGTACTCCTCTTCAACTTGCTAAATGTTTTCATGAATTAGGAGCTTGCCATCGGTACTTGAAACAGCTTGACTGTGCATATATCTATACCAAAAAAGCGGAAGAAATCTATGTTGGCTTAGACACAGCACGCTGGCATGATGCAATTCATAATCTCGGGATCATTTTCATGCTTCAAGGGAAGTATCATGAAGCTAAGGGAATGTTAGAAGAAACACTTGCATTTCATTTGAATCTCCACAATTTACTAAAAGCAGCTAGCGTATATGAGGATCTTGGCAACTTAGCTTATATGCAACATGATTTTTCAACCTCACTAGTTTTTTGCAATCAATCCTTATTAATTCTGGAGCAACACGAACAAAACTCCATCTTATATTTGCGTCTATTATGCCTTAAATACCGAAACTTACGAATTAAAGAGCCCATTTTAGCAAATCAAATTTTGCCTACGATCAAAGTTCTATCCAACATTCTATCTTATGATTTAAAACACATTCTTTGAGACTTTGGATTGTCAACGTTTAGTCACTCCTTTGCTTCTATATTACCTGATTTTGAACACCTCCATTGCTCATTTGGCAAGCAAAAAAAAAAAAAAATGCCTACTAGTCTGATTCAAAAATATTGACATAATGAAGTGGGTGTGCTATCCTGGTGACAGGAGGTGGTTCCCCATGCCATTTGTCCGTTCCAAAGCACAGTTAGAGCTTT
>JAKACS010000270.1 GCA_021821235.1 Bacillota bacterium | reverse complement strand
GAACAAGAAAAGCAGAAACTATGGCAATGGTCTTTCATCTTTTCCAAGCGATTGATAAACTGGTACTAGAAAGATGTACAGGCCGTTGTTCTACTCTATTTAAGCAATTTATGCGAAGCCCTATTTTTTTAAAACAAAAAACAGCTAAAACTTTTTAAGAAACAGGAGATCTTGTAATTGAAAAAACAACTACCGATTCTTGTTTACCATCCAAAAGATGCACCACTTTATGCTGAAGCCATTCGAAACAGCGGATTTGAAAATGTCAAAACTGCCAAGGCACTTGAAGAAGCGGAAAAACATTTGTCAGGAATCGAAGTAATTTTTGGATGGGAATTTCCAGCTCAGTTGCTCAAGTTGCCAATCGCATCCTCCGTTCGCTGGTTCCAATCAACTGGTGCCGGTGTCGATGATTTAGTTGCAGATAAATCAATACCCAAGGAAATCATCTTAACGCGGATTGTCGACCAATTCGGCAGCCCGATTGCAGAGTATGTTTTTGCTTTTTTATTATACATCGTAAAAGACGTTGCCCGCATGATGGAAGCACAGCAACAAAGAAGCTGGGATTTCTTTATTCCCGGATCGCTCGCAGGCAAAACCATCGGGGTCGCTGGGCTCGGCTCAATTGGAACTGAAATTGTTCGAAAAGCACGGGTCTTTGACCTGAACATTTATGGATTGAGTGCGAGTGGCAAACAGGCTCACATCGTCGATCAGCATTATCAGCCTAATGAGTGGAAGGAGTTTGTAAAGAATCTTGACTATTTGATTTTAACCCTCCCGTTAACAGAGGAAACACGGCATGCCGTTAACCGGGATCTTCTTTTATCCATGAAAGCCGATGCTTGCCTTGTCAATGTCGGCCGCGGCGCATTAGTAAATGAAAACGACCTGTTTGCCGTATTGAAGGAGGGGCATCTAAAAGCCGTTGTTCTCGATGTGTTTGATAAAGAACCGTTGGTAAAAGACCACCCTTTCTACTCACTGCCAAATATCTACTTGACCCCGCATTTGTCAGGTCCAAGTACTGTTGATGGGGTCAGCCGATTTTTTCTTGATAACTTGGAGCGATTCTTATCCGGTCAGCATTTGCAGGGAATCGTTGATCGCAAACTTGGTTATTAAAAAAGCTTGAAGACAGTGCTTTGTCTTCAAGCTTTTGCTATTATTACGGAACCATATTCCCCGCTGCTTTGTAGATTTGATACCATTCTTCCCGCGTTAACGGAATTTCAGATCCTTTGCATGCTTCCTGTAAGCGTGATGGTTTAGTTGTCCCTGTCACAACTTGAATATTGGCCGGATGGCGGGTAATCCAAGCAGTTGCAATCGCAATATCAGATACTCCATACTTTTTCGCAAGCGTGCCGATGACTTCATTTAATTCTGGAAAATTCTCTGTATCTCCCAAAAAGACTCCTTTGAAAAAGCCATGCTGGAATGGTGACCATGCTTGAACCGTCATATCATGAAGACGGCAATATTCCAATACGCTGCTATCACGGTTAATCGATTGGTCAATTTGCATATTAAGTGCAATGCCAGAGTCAATCGTTGGTGTATGTGTAATACTGAACTGAAGCTGGTTGACGACCAACTTTTGCGGCACATATTTTTTCAATAACTCAATTTGTGTTGGGTTGAAATTGGAAACGCCAAAATAGTTGACCTTTCCGCTTGAGCGCAATTCTTCAAACGCTTCGGCCACTTCCACTGGCTCCATTAGCGGGTCAGGGCGATGTAAAAGGAGAATATCTAAATATTCCGTTTTTAAGCGCTTTAAAATTCCCTCGACTGACTCGATAATATGTTCTTTTGAAAAATCATAATAATTTTCTTTCGCCCGGATGCCGCATTTGCTTTGAATAATCATGTTTTCGCGGATACTTGGATTCATTTGAATGGCATCAGCAAAAATTTCCTCACATGTTCCAGCCCCGTAGATGTCCGCGTGATCAAAAAAGTTAATTCCTTCTTCCAATGCCGTTCGAATAAGCGTTTCGGCGTCTTTTAAGGAAAGCTCTTTCAGCCGCATGTTTCCCATGACAATGTTAGACGCTTTCAAATCAGTATTCGCGATCTGTATGTACTTCATTCTGGACAACCTCCTTTAGTTGGTGACAATTCTATTGTAGCACTTTTTAAAAAAAGAAATGACTAAAATACAGCCAAATTTAAAAAACATCATAATTCCAACTTGACCAATATGAATAGTTTGTATAATATTAATATAACTTACTACTTGCGCTTATAACCAAAATGAATGGAGAGAATGATCATGGTTGAAAACTATCCCGTGATTCCTAATGCAGAACCATTTTTCTTTAAAGGAAATCAGATCGGAATCCTTATTTCACATGGATTTGTTGGAACACCTCAAAGCGTTCGGTTTTTAGGAGAGCAGCTTGCTTCACAAGGTTTCACGGTTTATGGCGTGCGGTTAACTGGGCACGGAACCCACTTTAAAGACCTAGAAAACTGCCGTTATCTGGACTGGATCAAAGATTTGGAAAACGGCCTTCAATTTTTACAACAATACTGCAAGGAAATTTTTGTTATTGGCCAATCAATGGGTGGTACTTTAACCTTGAATTTGGTTGCGCGCTTTCCAGAACTCAAGGGAGCGATTTTGCTAAATGCCGCAATAACGACTATTCCAGTTATGGAAGAATACAGAAACAAACAAACGCCGCGATTTATTGATGAAACAGAGCCGGACATTAAGGCAAAAGATGTCGCTGAGATTACCTATCGAAAAGTACCATTAGAGGCCATTAAACAATTGTTTACCCTAATGGAAAATACGGCTGAAATGCTTGAAAACGTCCACTGTCCCCTTTTGGCTTTTCAATCGGTCGAAGATCATGTCGTCCCGCCGAAAAACACGGATTATATCTTGGCAAATGTTCAGTCCAATACGAAAGAAATCATCCCCTTGTTTGATTCATATCATGTCGCTTCCCTGGATAATGAAAAAGAAATGATTGCGGAACAATGCAGCCAATTTATTGCAAAAAACACTTTAAGGCATGGTGTTTTAAACAGCTTGCGGTAATTACCTTGGCAAGTTACTCAGCAAAAATTACGATGCTTTTTCATTATTACGTACGAAAACGGTAAAGGAAGCCAAAATGGCTTCCTTTTTGTGTCTAAAATTATTTTTCTGGGAGTAGTCGTTCTTCTCTAAAGGATTTTATTAGAGAGACAACAATCAGCAACATGACAACGGTAAACGGAAGAGCGGCGATAATTGATGCCCGCTGCAATGCTTCCAATCCGCCAGTCCATAGAAGCAGCGCTGCCGAGGCCGATTGAATGATACCCCAAACAAACTTCACTCGGTTTGGCGGATTGAGACTTCCATTCGTTGTCTGCATACCGAGCACAAATGTGGCCGAATCGGCGGACGTAATAAAGAAAGTGCTAATCAGAAAAATCGCAAGTAACGAAAGCACCGTTGAAAACGGAAAATTTTCCAGTACTGTAAACAGCGCCACCTCGCTGCCGCTTGTATTAATGACATCCATAATTGCCTTGTTTTTAAAATATTCAAGATAAATTCCTGTACCGCCAAAAACTGAAAACCACAGTGCCCCAAACAGGGTTGGCACGAACAGCACTCCGATAACAAATTCCCGGATGGTTCTTCCTTTCGAAATCCTTGCAATAAAAGTTCCAACAAATGGTGCCCAAGCGATCCACCAAGCCCAATAAAAGATTGTCCAGCTTTGGAACCATTGCTTTTCTCCTCCAAACGGACTCAATTTAAAGCTCATGGACGGAAGGTTTTGTAGATATGAACCGATCGATGTTGTGAACAAGTTCATAATAAAGTTTGTGGGACCAACGAATAGTAAAAACAGCATTAGGGAAATAGCAAGCACAATATTTAAGTTGCTCAAATATTTGATCCCTTTGTTTAATCCTGTTTGCGCAGATAACATAAACAGCACCGTTACAACAGCAATGATGATTAGTCGAGTAGGAAAAGAATTACTAATTCCGCTAAAGATATGCGAAAGTCCCCCGCTGATTTGAATCGCACCGAGTCCGAGTGAAGTAGCTACGCCAAAAACGGTCGCAAACACAGCAATAAAATCGACAATTGTGCCCAAAACCCCATCGACCTTATTGCCGAAAATTGGCCTTAACAAAGAACTGATGACACCTGCCTGGCCCTTTCTAAATTGGAAATATGCGAGAGCAAGGCCAATAACGGTATAAATTGCCCAGGGATGCAACCCCCAGTGGAAAAAAGAATAACGGATGGCAGCCCTTCCAGCTTCGGCCGTCTGTCCTTTCATAAAAGGCGGATCATAATAGTGATACATCGGTTCCGCAACGCCCCAAAACACGAGACCGATTCCCATCCCGGCGCTAAACAGCATCGCAAACCAAGTTAAATAGCCAAAATCAGGACGGTCAGAGTCTTTTCCCAGCCGAATATTTCCGTATTTTGTAAAAATCAGCAAGAGTGAAAATAATAAAAAGACTGAAGCTGACATTAAAT
This sequence comes from Bacillota bacterium, assembly GCA_021821235.1. Next base: position 932 of record JAKACS010000270.1, on the reverse strand, counting down.
AAAACCAACCGAACTTATCCAGAATCATCCCTTGCAATATGGTTGTCACATGATCAAGATTTGCTTTAGGCAACATGCTTTTTGGAATTAAGCCCCAAATAATAAACAGTCCAGTTACAATCACTGAAACAAAAAATACCGGGGTTAGTTTTTTCATTTTTATCACAGAATTCCTCCAATTTCATCTCTAATTAAAGTATTTTTCTTCTTCCCGTATTTATCCGACCATTTTCTTTTTTTTCAAGGGGATCATCCGCACTTAAATCGCCAAGAATAATCATAACAAAAAAATAAGGATATTGACAACCTATTGTGTTAAATAAAGTTGTCAGGTTTCTTTGTTCAAAATTTTGCCGAAAACGAAAAAGCGATCTTTCAATGCAAGAAAGATCGCTGTCAAATTATCTATATGGCAAGTATTCCGGCAAAGGAACATTAATCACAGAAACCGGAACTTCCAGAACTTGTCCTATTTGAATATCATAGGGGAATGGAGGTTGTTTGCTTTTTTCAAGTTTTCTAGCGAAATACCAAACTGTTCGGCTACCGTTTCGAGCTGATCGCCGAATGCAACCGTATAATTGTTTCTTATTTTTTCAATTCTGCATGCAGATTGCTTAAATGTTGGCTGCTTCGATAATGGATCGGTAAAATCAACGGTCAGCTCATTCGCTGCTTCTCGTTTTTCCCAACTGCCAAAATGAAATGGTACAAACAGAAGGCCTTTTTGCACCGCCGTACCAATTCACGTTGGAACTTCAATCCATCCCCTTGGCGATGCGGATCCGGACCACTTCACCGTCTAGTAATCCAAGCGCATTTGCATCCTCCCTCTATAAATGTTGATGTACCAGGGGTTTGAGCCATTGGTACGGTGTCAAAAAAATATTTTTCGACAAAGTCCCCTACAGTATTTTCATTATATGTGAAAC
>JAKACS010000269.1 GCA_021821235.1 Bacillota bacterium | reverse complement strand
GGGATCGCGTTAACGGTTATTTTGCTTTCCAGTCATTTTACCTTGATCATGCTGCCCAATTTGCAAAATTATCAAATTCCGATGGCAGTAATCATGAAAAATGTTGCCTCCAGCCTTTATTGGATCTTCGTTCTTGTGATATATAGTGAAATTTTCACTTCTGTGATTGGAAATGTATTTGGGCTTGAGCGGCAAATGAAACAATATGTACCAATCCCGACGATTGTTTCCGTTATTTTTATATTTTCAATTGCCTATATCATCAGCCTTGTTGATTATGGCGAACTTCTTTCCTATTTGTATCCACTGTTCGGCTATGTGAGCCTTCTTTTTTTTATCTTGTTATGGATGAAACCGTTAAAAATAAAAGGTGAATAGCGATCGCAATAAGAACAAAAGCATCTGTTTAATAAATCAGATGCTTTTATTTTAATGGTATAAGAATGAACAAAAGGACATCAAAAATTAGATGAGATACGATCACCAATGGCATGCTTTTTTTCTTAAAATACAGCCAACCCCAGACGAATCCGGTGAATAATGCGGCAAGAATCAATAACAATTGGCCAGAGTATATTTGTACTGAAGCATATAAAACGGCTCCAAGTAAAATACTGGCAAACGGGTTAAACTTTTTCATTAATCTTTTTTGGATAAAACCCCTCCAGAAAAACTCTTCTCCTGGTGCAGCAACTAAAATTAACGCCAAAAACTCCCAAAAAGCTGATGGAGCATACCATCTATATAAACGGCTCACACTGCTTTCAAATGGCAGATGAAAGAGTTGAATGCCTTTATAAGCAAGCCAGATTACTGCGAACAGAAGCACGCCGGAAAGGATGCCGAGGAAGATGTAGGAAAAAAAAGATACTTCGTCGTCAACATCTCCTTGAAACGTGGCATAGGCAATTAGCATAAGGATGGAAGCAGCATAAATATACCAAAAAATTGATCTTTCGCTAAAACTGAAAAAAAGAAGAAAATGTGCAAGCACCAGCCCGAGAACAAGGCGCAGATCGACTGTATGTAATTTCATTCAATTATTCCCCTTTCTAAAACAAAGTATATTTTAACAAAATAACGCATGAAAGGGAAAGAAATTACCTCACATTTTCATAAGATCGAAAAAAAAGAAAATCCTATAAGATGAAAGGAGGGGGATCAGCTGTGTCAAAATCAAAACGTGAACAAGAACGGGAATGGACGGTTCGCAAGCAGGATCAAAATCCGCATGGGAAAATAAAATCACTTAAGGAGTTAGCTGGAAAAACAAGGAACGACAGCAACTAATTTATCCCAATGCCCAATGACCCTTTCAAGCGGTGAGGGCATATTTGATCCATTGGTTTCAATAGAAAAAGCAGCCAGAGAGGCCGCTCATTTTTCGAAAGCGGATTTAGTAATTAAAAAGCGCTTTCTTTTATAATCTTGTAATTTTTATGATTGATGACAGTACGCTGCTCCAGTTCCAGATCACGATAATTGTCCATATACGTTAGGTCAACGATAACAGAGTTTTCATTTACTTTTTCAACGATTCCCTGCAATCCCCCGCGGAACTCAATGACATTTCCTACTTCTGCTTTTTTCAATGATCCTCTCTCCTTTACCTGCCAGCTTATACCAATGAAAATCTATTTAAATAACAGTTTGCACTACTTTTTTATTTTCGTAAAGTCTTTAATATGACATTTTTATTAAATCTTGAAAAGAGGAATGAGGATGCTTTAAAATTCCTTTTATAAAGGTACGGTCTTATTTTAAAATAATGACTGGTTCAACTGAAGTACCATCTAAACAGTTGCTAGCTGGTAAATGTTCAAAGGAGAGATTTTGGTGAACGAAGAAAGCATTCAGGTGCTATTGGATCAATTAAAGTCAGGTGATCTTTCCGAACTTTATGTAAAGAAAGAGGATTTTTTGGAATTTCGTTCGGTACTTGTTAAAAGACCGGATTTTAAGCATTTTCGCGGAATTGGACAGCACGGCGGCAATGTAATCTATCAATATTTAGAGACACCTCGGAGCTAGCCAGAAAAAAGTATTGAAAAATATGTTTTTTTCTATAAAACCCTTGTCCTATTTTTGTCCTAAATAGTAAAATATGTATATAGGAAAGGGGTGCTGTGGATGAAGGCGTTAAGTAAAATGGAATTTTTACTGCATCAAATTGAAACAAAGCGTAACGAAATGGTTTTATCCGCTGTCAAAACAGGCCTTTCTAGTGAGCAAACGCTCAGCAAAAGCAGGGAGCTTGATGACTTATTAAATCTCCACCAAAAAATTTCGACAACCAAAAGGAACATCATATAATGAATCAAAAAATTTTACCTGCTTCTGCCAACATGAAAGAATTTGAACGATTTTTGAAAAGCTCATATGGGATTGGAATTTTTCTTGATATGCACATTGCACAACTAAAAAACATTAGCCAGCTTGCTAAGCAAAATGGAAAGAAAATGATCTATCATGTTGATTTAATCCACGGAATCAAGAACGATGAATACGCGACTGAGTATATTTGTCAGGAATTCAAACCATATGGTTTAATTTCAACAAAATCAAGTGTAATTTTAAAAGCAAAACAAAAAGGGGTAGTCGCTGTTCAGAGGATCTTTATGATTGATTCCCATGCGCTGGAGAAAAGCTACAAGCTTGTTGAAAAAACGCAGCCTGATTATATTGAAGTCCTTCCTGGAGCAATGACATGGATGATTCAAGAAGTGAAAGGACGTCTGAACATCCCTGTGTTTGCAGGAGGATTAATTCGCACACCAGAAGAAGTAGAAAATGCCTTAAAGTCAGGAGCAGAGGCGATCACAACATCAAAAAAAGAACTATGGGACAAATTTGAAATCGTTGACAATTAAATTAAATAGTAAAAACCGGTAAATGCTGCGATAGCATTTAAATAAGTATGCAAACTGTACTTTTTATGATAGTATATAATTAAGTTAATAAAAGGCAGGAGAAATCGGAGAGACCACAAATACATTATCGGATCCGCGATAATGATATTTGTGGTCTCTTTCTATTTTAAAGGAGACGATAAAACATGAAATTTTCCGTTTTAAACCGAAAAGAAATTGTCGAAAAACTTCAGGAAGAAATCTTTGATGTACTTGTAATTGGTGGAGGCATTACTGGAGCAGGCATTGCACTCGATGCCGCAACAAGAGGGATGAAAGTTGCTTTAGTGGAAATGCAGGATTTTGCAGCGGGAACTTCCAGCCGTTCAACAAAGCTTGTTCATGGCGGATTGCGTTATTTAAAACAGTTTGAAGTAAAAATGGTTGCTGAAGTCGGAAAAGAACGGGCGATCGTTTATGAAAACGGCCCCCATGTCACCACTCCAGAATGGATGCTTTTGCCAATCCATAAAGGTGGAACATTTGGCAAATTTAGCACATCTATCGGGCTCATGGTTTATGACTTCTTGGCTGCTGTGAAAAAATCGGAGCGCCGTTCCATGCTCACAGCGGAACAAACTCTTGCAAAAGAACCGCTTATTAAAAAAACCGGCCTAAAAGGCGGCGGTTATTATGTAGAATATCGAACAGATGACGCTAGATTAACGGTTGAAGTCATGAAAGCGGCGCACGAAAAAGGAGCGATTGTTAACAATTATACAAAAGTCGTTCAGTTCCTTTATGACCAACAGGGAAAACTACAGGGGGCAGTAGTGGAAGACCAATTAACCGGGGAAAAATACGAGGTGTTTGCCAAGAAAATTGTTAATGCCGCCGGTCCGTGGGTTGACCAGATCCGCGATATGGATCAGTCAAAAAAAGGAAAGGTGCTACAACTTTCAAAAGGAGTCCATCTCGTTATCGACCAATCCCGGTTTCCGCTAAAGCAAGCGGTTTATTTTGACACGCCTGACGGGCGAATGGTGTTCGCCATCCCCCGTGAAGGCAAAGCATATGTCGGCACAACAGACACATTTTATAAAGAAGATGCTGCAACTCCTTATATGACAATTGCCGATCGCAGCTATATTATCAATGCCATTAACGATATGTTTCCTGATGTAAAAATAAGTGAAAATGATATTGAATCAAGTTGGGCTGGTGTCCGTCCGCTAATTTATGAAGAGGGTAAGTCAGCATCAGAAATTTCAAGAAAAGATGAGATTTGGGAGTCTGCTTCCGGTCTTATTACGATCGCTGGAGGAAAATTAACGGGTTACCGGAAAATGGCGGAGATGGTAGTAGACCGCTTGGCAGAAAAGTTTTCAGCAGAAGAAGGAAGAACTTTCCCGACATGCAGCACAAGACATTTGCCGATTTCTGGCGGTGATGTCGGCGGGTCAGCAAATTATAAAACGTTTGTTGCATCCCATGTCGGGCTCGGCATAGCAGCTGGACTGACAAACGAAGATGCGGAACTATTGGCCAATCGTTATGGATCGAATGTGAAAACGGTCTTTCAGCTTGCCAAAAAATACAAAGCAGAAGCTCTGAAATTTGGCTTGCCGCTTGCACTGTTTGCCCAGCTTATTTATGCGATTGATGAGGAAATGGCCGCAACGCCCGTTGATTTCTTTAATCGCCGGACTGGAAAAATATTATTTGATATCCAAACAGTTCGCAAGTGGTACTATCAAGTCATTGCCTATATGGCCGAAAGGCTTTGCTGGAGCGAACGGCAAAAGCAGCACTATACAGAAGAGTTAACCAAGGCATTAAATGCAGCAGTCATTCCTGCCGATGATCCGAGTAATTTTTCTTCTTCAGCAGTAAATGAACGGTAAAAGAAATCAGTTTCCAAGCGAAACAATTGCTTTCAAAATACTGCAAATTTTGCAGCATGGTGCAACTGCCGGCAGATTCATTGGCTGGCAGTTTTTTTTGTCAAAAATTTTTCATTTTCTACAAGATTTTTTTAGTTGTCGGACTGAAGGAAATCGTGATATTCTTTTTACTAATGCAGCTTGTTTTCTTTTTCGTTTTCAGTCCGTTATACATCTTTCATTTATTTAGGGGAAAACTAGTTCTATTCAAAGTCCAATATGCCTGATTTTCTTAGTTAATCAGAATTTATCTTCATCATTCTGACCGCACGACGGGCATGATGCCCTAGTCAGGCGAAAGGCACAGGATGTGCCGTTTTTGAGCGTGATAAATTCAATCGCGCCTCATGAACCGTTCTAAAGGGACTCCCCCTTTGGCGAGTTTTTAGTCTATTGATGGGTAGTTGACTAAATGAGGCAAATTGTATAAGTTAATGAGGCAAGCATTAATTTTCACTTTTCGACATTATTTTTAAAGGAGATTGATTGATCATGGCAGAAAAACAATTTAAAGTAATTGCTGAAACAGGTATTCACGCTAGACCTGCAACATTATTGGTGCAAACGGCGAGCAAATTTGATTCTGAAATCAATTTAGAATATAAAGGGAAAAAAGTAAATTTAAAATCGATTATGGGTGTTATGTCTTTAGGT
>JAKACS010000268.1 GCA_021821235.1 Bacillota bacterium | reverse complement strand
CCGATCTATGGGAACCGTTCTCGGAGCCACTGTAGCCGGGTTTGCTTTGGCATTGATCCTTGGAACATTGATTGCCCTTGGACGTATTTCAAAAATCAAGTGGCTGAACGGACTATTGGTGGTATTCCTCGAAATTATCCGAGGAACCCCTTTGGTTGTTCAACTCGTGTATATGTATTATGTTGTTCCATTAATTCTCTCTCTAATCGTTCAATTTTGGATCCCAAATTACCAAATTAATTTTGATGCATTTACTGCTGGTACGGTTGCCATGGGAATCAATTATGGCGCTTATTTATCCGAAGTAATTCGTTCCTCGATTATTTCCATCGACCGCGGCCAAACGGAAGCCGCGCTCGCACTTGGCTACACCAAGCAACAGGCGATGTGGTCGATAGTCATCCCACAGGCCGGCCGGATTGCTTTACCTACCTTTGGAAATTACATTATTATGATGATTAAGGATACCTCACTTCTTGCATTCATTACTGTGTATGAACTATTGCTTCGTACACAAGCCTACGCTTCGCAAACGTTCTTAACGATTGAATCTTACACGCTTTTAGCACTAGCGTATTTAGTCTTAAGTTTACCAATGGCTCAAGTAGTCCGAGTGCTGGAGAGGAGATTAGCGCGTCATGTCTAATGCAATCATTGAAGTGAATCAATTGCGAAAATCGTTTGGTACAAACGAAATTTTAAAAGGAATTGATCTGGAGATTCAACAGGGAGAAAAGGTGGTTATTATCGGGCCGTCTGGATCAGGTAAATCCACTTTTCTTCGCTGTCTCAACTATTTAGAAATCCCAACCAGCGGAACGGTAAAGGTTCACGGTGATTATTTTAGTAAACCAGGTGAAAAATTTAATGAGAAGCATGTTGCTGGGCTTCGAACCGAAGTGGGCATGGTTTTTCAGCGGTTTAACTTATTCCCAACGATGACGGCGCTTGAAAATGTGATGGCTGCTCAAATCAAAATTCGAAAGAAATCGAAAGAAGCTGCCCGAAAAACAGCTGAAACCTATTTGCGAAAAGTCGGCTTAGCGGAACGGATGCATCATTATCCGGCTCAATTATCCGGCGGGCAGCAGCAGCGTGTCGCTATTGCTAGAGCGCTGGCGATGGAACCGAAAGCGATGCTGTTTGATGAGGCAACCTCGGCACTCGATCCCGAGCTAATTGGTGAAGTGTTAAATGTTATTCGCGATTTGGCGAAAGAAGGAATGACCATGGTGTTGGTCACACATGAAATGAAATTTGCTGAAGAGGTTGGCGATCGGGTTATTTTTATGGATGGAGGCGTGATCGTCGAAGAAGGCTTGCCAAAGGAATTACTCCATAACCCGAAACATAATCGAACGAAGGAATTTCTTCAAAAAGTAGAACATTAGGGGGAATGTAAAGTGGTGGTTAACATTGGGTCGCTTATTAACGGAAAAGAATACAGCGGAAACGGTCGTGTCCAATACGAGGTGCGCAATCCATACAATGGGGATTTAGTAGGGAAGGTGGACTTTGCTACAGAGGAAGATTTACAGTTGGCGATTGAAACGGCGGGGCAGGTTTTTGAGGGAACAATGAAAAAAATGCCGGCGCATCAGCGCTCAACAATTTTGCGGAAATCTGCGGACTTGCTTGAAAGCCGCGGGGAAGAATTTGCCCAGCTTCTTTGTCAGGAAGCAGGGAAACCGATTCGGGATGCTCGGGGAGAAGTGGGTCGTGCGGTACAAGTTCTTCGTTTCGCCAGTGAGGAAGCGAAGCGAAACGACGGGGAATTGATTAAGATGGATGCCGCGGTTGGAGGGGAAGGACGAGTCGGATTTGCCAAACGCGTCCCAGTAGGTGTCGTCGCAGCGATTACGCCGTTTAACTTCCCGCTCAATCTTGTTTTACATAAATTAGCTCCAGCTATTGCGGCCGGGTGTACGGTTGTCTTGAAACCGGCCGAAAAAACGCCTTTGTCGGCGATGAAGCTGGTTACTCTAATGGAGGAAGCCGGACTTCCTGTCGGAGCGGTGAATGTGGTGAACGGTTTCGGTGCGGATCTCGTACCTCCGTTAGTTACCCATCCAATCGTTAAAAAAGTGACCTTTACCGGAAGCGGTCCGGTTGGCTATAAAATAAAGGAGATGGCTGGAAATCGAAAAGTAACGCTTGAATTAGGGTCGAATTCACCGAATATTGTGTTCCCAGATGGCGACTTGGATGCAGCTGTTGCAGGTATGGTCAAGGGAGGATTTGCTTTTGCAGGTCAAGCGTGTATTTCTGTCCAAAGAATTTATGTCCATCGTGAAGTCTTTGGCCCATTTTTGGATAAATTGGTTCCGTTGGTTGAAAAGCTGCAAGTAGGTGATCCGGTATTGAAAACAACGGACGTCGGTCCGATGATTACTGAAGATGCTGCCATTCGCGCTGAGGCGTGGATACAGGAGGCGCTCAGCCAAGGGGCAAAGGTGTTGGCAGGCGGGCAGCGACAGGGAACGTTGCTCCAACCAACGGTGTTGGTGGATGTGGCTCCTTCCATGAAGGTAGTCTGTCAGGAGGTCTTTGCTCCGTTAGTCACGGTGATTCCGTTTGATACAGAAGAAGAGGTAATTGCTGTTGCCAATGATTCTGATTACGGACTGCAGGCAGGCGTGTTTACCTCTGATATCAACCGGGCTTTTCGCTTCTTTGAAGCCTTAGAGACAGGTGGTGTTTGGATCAACGAAATTTCGACTGTTCGCCAGGACAATTACCCATATGGCGGTGTAAAGTTAAGCGGCATCGGCCGCGAAGGAGTTGCCTCTGCCATTGATGAAATGACAGAAGTGAAGTTTATGGGGATTAAATTGGGGTAGATTGTGAAGGTGTTTTTTACGACCGGATAATATTTATAAAGGAATTTTTCAGATATCATTTTACAGAAAAACAGCCTGCAATCGATTTAGGCTCTCGACTGCAGGCTGTTTTTATGATCAACCTAACAGCATCTCGATACTTTCCCGTCTTTTCCGTTGTAGCGGGCTTCTTGGGCTTCGCAGAAAAATTCTTTCTGTGTTTTAATCGCTTCGTTTGGATGATTTGCTTGCATGTGTTCCACATATTTTTCATAGCTGGGAACACCGACAAGTAAGCTAAGGAACTGTTTGCGATATTTCATGACCGATCTTAGCTTAGCCAGCATACGTCTTTACATCTCCTTTATTGCGAGGTACATAAGGTGATTCATGTAATGGAAGCTTGTGGTTGGTTAAAACTTTATACCAAATATTCAGTGCCGACATAAAGACCACAATGACAACCAGCATGAAAATTGCCGTTAAAGCGGCATCGACATAATCATTGACAAGCACTTGTTTCATTTGGGCAAGATTTTTAGCCGGTGCTAGCACCTTACTATCAGTATATGCAGTATTGAAAACGTTGGCGTGTGCCAAAAATCCGACTTTTGGATTGGCATCAAAAAGCTTTTGCCAGCCAGCAGCCATTGTAACGATTAACAGCCAAGTAGTTGGGATCAATGTAACCCATGTGTATGCTTTTTTGCCCATTTTAAACAACAGTGTTGTACCGAGCAGCAAGGCAATTCCGGCAAGCATCTGGTTGGCAATTCCAAATAGCGGCCAGAGGGTATTAATGCCGCCAAGTGGGTCAACAACCCCTTGGTATAAAAAGTATCCCCAGCCAAGGACACATAACGCCGTCGCGACAAGATTCGGAATTAACGATTCCGTTTTGGCAAACGGTTTGTAGGCGATACCAATTAAGTCTTGAATCATAAAGCGGCCAACCCTTGTCCCCGCATCAATCGTTGTCAAAATAAACAAGGCTTCAAAAAGAATGGCAAAGTGGTACCAGAATGCCATTAGGGCTTTTCCGCCAATGACGTTTGAAAAAATCGTTGCCATCCCGATTGCTAGTGTTGGTGCGCCGCCTGTTCGAGAAAGAATTGACTGTTCGCCAACCTGATTGGCAATCGTTTTCAATTCATCAGGTGTTACCGTAAAGCCCCAGCTTGAGATCGTTTGGGCAACTTGCGCAACATCTGTGCCGATGACAGCGGGTGGACTGTTGATGGCAAAATAAACGCCAGGTGTCAGAACAGCAGCGGCAATCATTGCCATAACAGCTACAAAGGATTCAGTCAGCATGGCTCCATAACCGATCGCACGGGTATGGGATTCGATCTCGATCATCTTCGGAGTTGTCCCTGAAGAAACGAGGGCATGGAATCCGGAAACAGAGCCACAGGCAATTGTAATAAATAAGAATGGGAATAAATTTCCTGCAAATACAGGTCCTGTGCCATCAATAAACTTTGTTATCCCAGGCATTTGCAAATCAGGGGCAACAATGATAATTCCCAATGCCAATGCCAAAATTGTTCCGACCTTTAAAAACGTACTTAAATAATCGCGAGGTGCAAGCAAAAGCCAAACAGGTAAAACAGAGGCGATAAAACCGTAAAAAATCATCATAATGGCAATGGTTTCACCTTTAAAGGTGAACAGACTAGCTAATGTTGGATCTTGCGCCACATGTTGTCCATAAAAAAGCGATGCAAGCAATAAGACAATTCCGATCACAGATGCTTCGCCAACGCGCCCAGGGCGGATAAACCGCATATAAACACCCATTAAGATCGCAATCGGAATCGTTGCCGCAATCGTGAACATTCCCCAAGGACTACCTGCGAGCGCTTTCACAACGACTAACGCTAAAACTGCTAATAAAATAATCATAATTCCTAAAATACCAACCATCGAAATAAAGCCGGTTATAGGCCCCATTTCTTCTTTAATCATTTCGCCAAGCGATTTCCCATTCCGACGCATCGAACCGAATAAGATGATAAAATCTTGAACAGCTCCGGCTAGAACAACGCCAATTACAATCCAAAGCGTTCCCGGTAAGTATCCCATTTGCGCGGCAAGGATTGGACCAACAAGCGGACCTGCTCCAGCAATTGCGGCAAAATGGTGTCCGAACAATACCCACTTATTTGTCGGCACATAGTCCTTCCCGTCATTGTGAATCTCGGCAGGTGTCTTTCGCGTGTTATCAAGCTGAAATACTTTGTTTGCAATAAATTTGCTGTAAAAACGATAGGCAATCGCGTAAACACTAACAGCAGCCGTTAGCAGCCAAATGGCGTTGATCGTTTCGCCATTGTTTAACGCCATCACGGCAAAACCGGCAGCGCCGAGAGCCGAAATAACCCCCCAGATCACAATGGATTTTAGTGCTTTCAAAATAGTCCCCCACCTTTCTAATCTCATCAGAATTTATTTACGCATAAATTCAACTTTGCCTCATGAACAGTCTATAGGCCTGGACAATCGGAAAGTTTTCATTTATATCGTCACTTTATTATATTTTATAATTCGGAATTATTAAATAATTATTTCGGGTAAATATATAACCTTTTGTGTGTAAGTTTTTGCATGTTCCTTGCTTCAAGGCTTTGTT
>JAKACS010000267.1 GCA_021821235.1 Bacillota bacterium | reverse complement strand
CAAATATAAAATACATTTTTTAAACATAGGTTTTAAATAAACCTCTTGAAATAAAAATAGCCGGTGTGCTATAATCTCTTATGGAAGCTCATTAAAGTGATCCAGCAAACATTGAAAAAGAATCTAATTGATGCAGAAGCTGTTTGGTCAACACTCCCTTTACAGCGGTTGCACAATCAATTTTAATAGCAATCGCCATTATTTTTTACGTGTTACTGATTCGATCAGGCATGAGTGAAAAGTATTGATTGAAATGAAGAAGAAGGGGCATTCTATACCTATATCTTCATTTAATCGACTTTTTGCTCATGCCTTTTTATTGTCTTTGTTGAAACTGTAACCGCTTTAGATGAGCTAAAAAAGACTTTAGGAGTTTACCATGTTTAGTTAAGCCCTAACAATCATAATAGGAGGTAAAAAGATGGTAGGAATTATCATTGCTAGTCACGGCGAATTTGCCAACGGTATCTTGCAATCTGGATCGATGATCTTTGGGGAACAAGAAAATGTAAAAGCTGTTACATTGATGCCGAGCGAAGGACCTGATGATGTAAAGGCAAAAATGAAAGAAGCAATCGCCTCTTTCGATAACCAAGACGAAGTATTATTCTTAGTCGATCTTTGGGGTGGAACTCCTTTTAACCAAGCCAATAGCTTGCTTGAGGAACACGGAGGCAAATGGGCAATCGTTGCTGGTATGAACTTACCAATGGTAATTGAGGCGTATGCATCGCGCTTCTCCATGAACACAGCACATGAAATTGCCTCGCGTATTTTAGGTACGGCGAAAGAAGGGGTTAAAGTAAAACCGGAAGAATTGGAACCAGTAACAACAACTGCTCCAGCTGCTGCGAAACCAGCAAATGCAGGTGCCCCTGGTAAGTTTGAATACGTGTTAGCACGTATCGACTCGCGATTGCTTCACGGACAAGTAGCGACCGCTTGGACAAAAGCTACACAGCCTACACGTATCATCGTTGTATCTGATGCAGTAGCGAAGGATGACCTTCGTAAGAAATTGATCCAACAGGCTGCTCCTCCAGGTGTAAAGGCACACGTTGTTCCTGTTAAGAAAATGATCGAACTTGCAAAAGATGATCAACACTTCGGCGGCCAGCGCGCGTTACTTCTTTTCGAAAACCCACAAGATGCGCTTAGAGCGGTTGAAGGCGGCGTTCCATTGAAAACAATTAACGTTGGTTCGATGGCACACTCACCTGGTAAGGTTCAACCGAATAAGGTGTTGGCCTTTAGCCAAGATGATCTTGATACTTTCGCTAAGTTAAAAAAAGCTGGTTTGAAGTTCGATGTACGAAAAGTTCCAAACGATTCAAAAGGCGATATGGACGAAATTCTCAAGAAGGCTCAAGAGGAGTTAAATAAACAAAAGTAATCCTAAATATCAGAGAAAACGGAGGATAATAACCATGGATTTGAATATTATTCAAATAATATTAGTCATTATCGTAGCATTTCTAGCTGGTATGGAAGGGATTTTGGATGAATTCCAATTCCACCAACCAATCATTGCGTGTACGTTAATCGGCTTAGTTACAGGAAACTTAGTACCAGCACTTATCTTAGGCGGTACCCTTCAATTGATTGCTTTAGGCTGGGCAAACATTGGAGCTGCCGTAGCGCCGGATGCTGCGTTAGCGTCCGTTGCATCTGCCATTATTTTAGTTTTAAGTGGACAAGGTCAAGCGGGCGTGGCTTCGGCGATTGCGATTGCGATTCCGCTTGCAGTTGCTGGCCTTTTGTTGACAATCATCGTCCGTACGGTTGCAACAGGATTGGTACATTTAATGGATGCTGCAGCTAAAGAAGGAAACATCAGAAGAGTTGAACTATGGCACATCGTCGCGATCGGCTTGCAGGGGTTACGTATTGCAATCCCAGCTGCATTAGTTTTAGCAATTGGTGCAGGTCCGGTTAGAGGCTTGCTTGAATCAATGCCAGCTTGGTTGACTAGCGGTTTAGCAATCGGTGGGGGAATGGTTGTAGCCGTTGGTTATGCAATGGTTATTAACATGATGGCTACAAAAGAAGTATGGCCATTCTTCGTGCTTGGTTTCATATTAGCGACTGTTTCACAAATCACACTTATTGGTCTTGGTGGTATCGGTGTGGCTCTTGCCCTTATCTATTTAGCGCTTTCTAAACAAGGTGGTTCAGGTAATGGCGGAAACTCTAACACTGGTGATCCACTAGGCGATATTATCGATAGTTACTAAGAAGGAGGCGGACATAGAAATGGCACAAGAATTAAGATTATCAAAAAAAGATCGTATTTCTGTTTGGTGGCGTTCAACTTTCATCCAAGGCTCTTGGAACTACGAACGTATGCAAAACGGCGGTTGGGCATTTTCAATGATTCCCGCAATCAAAAAATTATATAAAACAAAAGAAGATCGTGCTGATGCACTAAAACGTCATTTAGAGTTCTTTAATACCCACCCATATGTAGCTTCACCTGTCATTGGTGTAACTTTAGCGCTTGAAGAAGAACGTGCAAATGGTGCGCCGGTTGACGACACAGCCATCCAGGGGGTCAAAGTCGGTATGATGGGGCCTTTAGCAGGTATCGGGGATCCCGTTTTCTGGTTCACGGTTAGACCAATCCTTGGTGCGTTAGCGGCTTCTCTTGCTTTGACCGGTAACATCCTTGGTCCGATTCTTTTCTTTGTTTTATGGAATCTTATTCGTATGGGATTCACATGGTATACGCAAGAATTTGGCTACAAAGCTGGTTCTAAAATTTCGGATGACTTATCTGGCGGTTTGCTTCGAGATATTACAAAAGGGGCATCCATTCTCGGCATGTTTATCCTTGGTTCATTAGTTAACCGTTGGGTTTCTGTAAAATTTACGCCAGTTGTATCTTCCGTTAAACTTTCCAAAGGTGCTTATATTGACTGGAGTAATTTGCCTGCCGGAGCGCAAGGGATTAAATCTGCGTTACAACAGCAAGCTGCTGGTCTTTCATTAGAACCGACGAAAATAACGACTTTACAAAGCAACTTAGATAGCTTAATCCCTGGTTTAGCTGGATTGTTGATAACACTTCTTTGCATGTGGTTGCTTAAGAAGAAAGTTTCGCCAATCGTTATGATTCTTGGGTTATTCGTTGTTGGTATTGTCTTCCACTTAATTAACTTAATGTAATAAGCTTTTTTTAAGATCAAATGTAAGCGGCAAATAGAACAGCACCTCCTGGTTTGATAATTCGATCAATTTAAGGAGGTGCTTTGCTTTTTAACAAAAGATATTTAGGGGGCTGCTATGCTGACGATTGGTTATATTGGAAATGGAAAAAGCACGAACAGATATCATTTGCCGTTCGTCCTGCAAAGAGCGAATATAAAGGTAAAAACCATTTATCAAAGAAATCCTGCGCATGAAAGTTGGGATCGGATTGCAGGAGTCAATTATACTTCTGATTTAGATGAACTAGTAAATGATAACGACATTCAACTCATTGTAATTTGCACAAGACATGACAGTCATTATGAATACGCAAAATTAGTATTGGAACATAATAAAAACTGTTTGGTTGAAAAGCCATTTATGGAAACCTCAGAACAGGCAAAAGAAATTTTTGCAATGGCAAGAGAAAAAGGATTAATTGTTCAGGCGTATCAAAACAGACGATTTGATAGTGATTTTTTAACTGTTCAAAAAGTCATTGAAGAAGGGAAAATAGGAGACTTGCTGGAAGTGGAAATGCATTTTGACTATTACCGCCCCGAAGTACCAGAGTCTGTTCATTCTTTTGATCCTGCCCATTCCTTTTTATATGGACATGGCTGTCATACACTGGATCAAGTCATCAGCTATTTTGGCAAGCCGGATCATATCCATTATGATGTAAGGCAATTATTAGGGCAAGGAAGAATGAATGATTATTTTGATTTGGATTTATATTACGGTCAAGTAAAAGTCTCTGTTAAATCCAGTTATTTTAGACTTAAAGAAAGACCAAGCTTCGTCGTTTACGGCAAAAAGGGATGCTTTGTAAAAGAAACGAAAGACCGCCAGGAAGAACACCTAAAGTTATTTTACATGCCGGATAACAAAGATTTTGGTGTAGATACAATTCAACAGTATGGTGTACTGACCTATATGGACGAAGAAGGGACCATCCACGAAGAAAAAGTAAAATCCGTAAATGGTGATTATGGAAGAGTATATGATGATTTATATGAGACAATCATAAATGGTAAAGATAAAACCATAACAGACGAACAGACACTGCTACAAATGGAAATATTAGAAACTGGAGTTAAGAACTTAAAGTGAAAAAATGCTGATTCTGTTGTGGGGGCAGAAATTGTAAATAATGAAATGGAATGAAGAGAAAAAAATGCCCAACGGTATCTAATTTGTAATTCGAGAATGCCTCCCGTTTGTTTGATGGGAGGTCTTTTTTGTGCAAAAATCAAGATACTGAAATATTCTAATTTATATGTAATTGAAAAATTTATAAATTTCAAAAAACATTTGTTGTACAATTAAATATAAACTGTTTAAAGGAGTTGATGAAACAGGATGCAAGTAGATGATTTGAAAACGAAAGATCAAAAATGTCGCGACTTGGTTTCAAGTTGGATGACTGCCAATCCTCTTACTGTTCAGCCGCAGCAAACAGTAAGAGAAGCGATTGCAATCATTCAAACGAACCGAATTGGATATTTGCCTGTGGTAGATGACGAGAATCGAGTGCAGGGATTGCTAACGAAATCACGGTTAGTCACGTCTCTATTGGAAGGAGCTAGTCCTGATGGGTTTGTTTCAAAAGTGATGATCCAGCCAGTCGTAACAATTGGCGAATATGAATTCATTGAAAAAGCAGGTAAAATTCTGGTGGGATGTTTACCGGCATTGGACGAAACCGGGAGATTAACTGGGATTCTGACAAAAACCGATCTTCTCAATTCGTATAAATTTCAGGTAGAACAAATGAAAGAGTCACTTCATTCAACAGAAATTTTAAACACGATTCTAGAATCGGCCTATGAAGGAATTGTCGTCACAAATGAAAATGCTGTCATAATTGAGATTAATGATGCATACTGCCGGATTGTTGGAAAACGGCGGGAAGAAGTAATTGGTATACCCGTTACGGAAATTATCGAAAATACACGGTTGCATATCGTACTGCAAACAGGGGTTGCAGAAAAAGGGTATATTCAGCGAATCCACGGCCAGGATATGGTTGTTCACCGGATTCCGATTTGGAAGGATGGAAGAGTGGTTGGGGCAATTGGTATGCTGATCTTTGAAGGTGTTAAGGATCTTTATACGATTCTGGAGCGGTCGCAAATCGTGTCACAGCAACGAACAGAAGGCAATAAGGCGGTGAAGCAAAAAGATACTACCACAAGTAATATCGATCAAATTTTAGGACAAAGCGAGGAAATTGAGCACGTAAAACGAATTGCCCGCAAAGCGGCGAGAACGCCT
>JAKACS010000266.1 GCA_021821235.1 Bacillota bacterium | reverse complement strand
ACGCCTAAAAACCGGCCAAACAACGTGAAAACTTTTGCTTGATTGGGCTGAATAATTGTAAAACCAGAGAAAAGCAATACACTGATCAATGCAAACAGAATGCCTATTGCTGCCATAGATGAACTACCATTACCATCAGCTTGCTGGAAACTAACCGCGGTGAGAGCAAACGTGACAATGACGAAAATCACTCCGATAAAACCATTTATTTTCACCATTTCTTTTTCCTTCACTTTATATCCCCCCTTAACAAAATATAACATTATTCACCAATTATGATATTACTTTAATATCAAAAATGTCTATTTCTTTTTTGTGAATGTTTCTTGAAAAAGAAAAGCCTGTGTAAAACAGACTTTTCAATCTAATGGATATGTTTTTTCTTAAAGCGACCGCCGCGTACTTCGGCGATATCAGCTACCGCCAAAAAGGCATTATCATCAAGGTCGGAAACAATTTCTTTTAATTTTGCTTCCTCCAGACGGTTAATGACACAAAAAATTACTTTCTTATCCTCACCTGAATAGGCCCCTTCGCCAACCATATAAGTTACGCCCCGACCGAGCCTGTTCATGATTGCCTCACCAATTTGATTGGCATTTTCACTGATAATCCATACCGATTTTGACTCATCCAAACCGGTGATGGTAATGTCAATCGTTTTTGATGCAACAAAATAAGCGATGAGGGAATACATCGCCCGATCCCAACTAAATACAAAGCCAGCGCTTCCCAAGATGAACAAATTAAAAAACATGATAATTTCGCCAACCGAAAAAGGCAGCTTGTTGTTAAACAGGATGGCGAGAATTTCCGTACCGTCAAGCGATCCGCCAGCGCGGATTACAATTCCGACTCCAATTCCAAGAATAATCCCGCCAAAAACTGCTGCGAGCAATATGTCTTGGGTAAACGCAGGAACAGGATGCAATAAAGCAGTTGAAACGGAAAGAATGAAAATACCGTACAGCGTTGAAAAAGCGAAGGTTTTACCGATCTGCTTATAGCCAATAAAAACGAAGGGAGAATTGAGAAGGAAGATAAAGATTCCTAATTTCCAACCAGTTAAATAAGAAAGCATGATTGAAATGCCTGTAATGCCGCCATCAACCACATTATTTGGAACAAGAAAGATTTCAAGTCCCACTCCCACCAGTGCAGCCCCAATCGTAATGAGAATAATTCTCTGGAAGATTTTTCTTTTCGGGAGTTTTTTGTGCTGAACTTTCGTTAGCAAATACTGTTGTTCATCAAGACTTTTCACTTCGGTTTCTGTCATTCTCTTTCCCCTTTCCCATGTAATCTCTCTCTATAGTATAGTCTAACTGAACGCTCATTTGTAAAGATATGCGTTTAAAAGACGAAAAACGTCCATTCGGTTTAAGGAAAAACTGCCGGATAACTATTCTCGCAAAAGAAGAGGATTTTCCCTGCATAAAAGTTTTTCAAATATAGTGAGTTAAAAAAAACGAGGTTCAAAACGGTGTGAACCTCGTTTTTGAAAGTTTTTTATTGTTCATTCGGCCGTGCCCTTTTGATAAAAAATGCCAGAATCAAGGCAACGAATGCAATGCCTGTTGCGACGATAAACGAGTCATTAATCCCGTCAATGGTTGCTTGCCGCATCGTTTGCCCGTAAATCAAGTAAGCTCCAAGCTGTTGCCCGGCGGCCAATGGTAAATGAGCAATACCCGCTATTCCTTGGCTAATTTGACTTAATGTATTTGCAATATAGGGATTTGCACTCGTAATTACGTTGCCATATTCACCCATATGAACACCTTGTCTTGTTGACATGACAGTAACAAGGAAAGCTGTTCCAATACTTCCGGCAACCTGTCTGGCAGTATTTGCCGCAGCAGTTCCGTGCGCACCAAGATGGCGCGGCAATTGATTCAGTCCTTCCGTCATAACGGTCATCATTAAGAACGACATTCCGAACATCCGCAACACATAAAGAAGCATAATGTGAAAATAACTTGTTGACATGCTTAGAGATGTGAATTGCCACGTGGTGATTACAGTTATAATTAAACCAGTAACGGCAAGCCATCTTGCGCCGATTTTATCAAAAAGAGCTCCGGCAATCGGTGACATAATCCCCATGACAATTGCTCCAGGCAGCAGCATAAGCCCTGATTGAAGAGGTGTAAAGCCGCGAATATTTTGCAAATAAATCGGCAGCAAAATCATCGCGCCAAACAATGCCATATTGATCACCATGCTAATGATCGTCGTCAACGCAAAAATATCGTATTTAAAAACGCGCAAATCAAGCATCGGTTTGTCTGTGGTAAGTTCACGCCAAACAAATGCAATTAGTGAAATGATCCCAATAACTAAGGAGGTAAGGACAATCGTACTTGACCAGCCATTGTTTCCAGCCTCGCTAAACCCATACAAAAGGAAGCCAAACCCGAGTGTTGAAAAAAATAATCCGGGAAAATCAAATTTCGGATTGGTGACCTTCATAACATCTTGCATCCACATCGCACTCAGGATTAGATCAAGAATTCCAATTGGGATGACGATATCAAATAATAATCTCCATGAATAATGACCGACAATCCAGCCGGATAACGCCGGTCCAACCGCGGGAGCAAAAATCATGACAATTCCAAGAATACCCATCGCCTTCCCCCTTTTTTCAGGCGGAAATATGGTGAAAAAGACAGTCATTAATAATGGCATAATGATTCCAGCACCAGCTGCTTGAATGACCCTTCCAACCATGAGCATACTGAAATTTACTGAAATCGAACAAATAATAGAACCAATGGTGAATAAGAATACAGACGTAATGAATAACTTTCTTGTTCCAAATTTTTCAATTAAAAAAGCTGTAATCGGAATAAAAATCCCATTTACTAACATATACCCTGTCGACAACCATTGAACAGTATTCGCTGAAATGTTCAAATCATTCATGATTCGAGGTATCGCAACGTTGAGAAGCGTTTGGTTTAAAATCGCAACAAAAGCGCCAAGAACTAATGCGGCAAGAATCTTTCCCTTGCTGCCTTCCCTTGCCGTTTCCATCTGTTTTGACCGGCGTGACCGCTGATCTGCATCAATCGGCTTTACTTCTGCTTCCACGTATTCAACAGCCGGTTCTGAAACGGCATGATGCCAAAGCACTTCATCTACATGATCACGCAAGGAGGAATCTTTACTTTGGTATTCTTCCTTCATTTCGTGATGCTGTTCTTGATTTAGGCTGCTCTTTTTTCTCTTGAAGATTGCATAGTTGATAAAAAGGATAACTAAAAGGCTAAAAAGGACATAAATCGTGATATATATGAACATCGCATATCACCTACTTTTTAATTCTTACAGTTACGTTCATACCTGGAACGAGCTCAAGTCCTTTATAATCTTCAAGGGTTATTTTAACTGGTATCACTTGAGTGACCTTCGTGTAGTTACCAGTGCTGTTCGTGTTCGGCAGCAATGAGAAAGTTCCCGCAGTCGCTAAGCCGATTTTTTCCACTTTCCCTTTTAAAGTTGAATTTGGGAATGCATCAACATAGACATCAACATCTTGGCCAACCGAAATTTGATCAATATTGGTTTCCTCAATATTGGCTGTCACCCAAAGTTTATCCAAATCAAAAACTTGCGCAAGCGGCGTTCCGGCAGCAACAAAGGAATCTTGAACGGCATTGCTTTGAACAACGGTTCCATTGCTTGGAAGCGTGATACTCATATTTATTGGCTTGCCATCTGGACCTGTTGTCACAACTGTTCCGATTTCATCATTTTTGGAAAAATGATCGCCAACGGCTCCTTTCCAATCCACTAACTTTCCATTAGCGGGTGAGGCAATTGTTACCTGCTGTCCGGAAATTTGCGCATTATCCGTCGATAAATAATTAACCGAACGATTGTAGTAAGAGTATGCAGCAAAGCCGCCGCCTACCAAAATAATTAAAATGATAATGTTCAAAAATAATAAACGTTTTGTGCTCATTACTCACTTACTCCTCCTCAATGGTTAATTTTTCCAAAACCAACTTGTGCAATTGTAATAAATGCTGGATTTCTTCCGTGGGAAGATCCATTAGCCCCTTTATTTTTTGCGTTAAAATGTTATCAGATAAAGTTAGTTCATCTAAAATGGCTTTACCTTTTTGTGTTAAATGAATGGAAACCGAACGTCGATTTTCCGGCGGGATCACCCTCTCGACAAGGTCGCTGTGTACAAGACGGTCAATTACCCCGCTAACAGTACTATTCGTCAGCCGCAATTTCTCTGCCAATTCCCCCAAACCAATATCCGGGTTATTGGAAATCTTATATAGCGTTTTTAATTGAACAACGGTAATACCTAATCGGTCTGCCTCTTTTTTCACAAGTCTGTAAATGGCTTTGTTAATTTCTAAAAAAGATTCAAGAACTTCATTATTTAGCGCAAACATTAGATCCTCACTTCCTGTAAATAGTAAATATACCTAGTAGAATATTTCGCATACGAAATAAAGGGGTTACGAAACAAAATTATAAACAGTCATATCATGCCCTGTCAACTTATTCAGATCACCAACATGAAAATTGTTTTGTTTTATATCCTATTGATACATTGGCAATATCCTTTTTACTATTATTACCATTTAACTGTCGACATGTAAAATACATAAGAACATCGACAGGCGGCATAATAGTTCCGTAAGTTATTTTTCAAAGAAAGAGGGTTGGAAACATGACAGTAGGTACACAAGTGAAACAAGCACTCGCAGGCTTAAAAAGCGCCCAAGCCAGCTTTGAGACTTTTGCTCTTGCAACAGATAATCAAAACGCAAAGCAGCTTTATCAACAAGCAGCGCAGCAAACAAAATCTGTTCTTGACAGCCTTGAGCCTCGCCTGCAAGAAATTCAGGCAGAAGAGCCGCAATTCAATCAGTAAAAAGTAAGTTGGTTGGCGATTTCGCCAACCATCACCCCGATACATAACTTTTCGCAATGAATGGAAGTGAGCATATGACAATTGCTTCAAATGTTAAGCAAACACTCTCCACTGTGAAGGGAATCAAATCGCAATTATCATCGCTTGCGCTAAATTCCCTTGAGGAAGAAGCGCAGCGGGTTTTTCATGAATCGATGCTAACGATGGAAGATATTCAAAACGATCTCCAAGCAAGAAGTGATGAACTCGACCGTTTAGAACCGCAGTATAAAGGGTGATAATTTTTTTGAGGTGAAGCAACCATGGATGGCTGGACGATGATACTTTTTCGCTCAATTCTTTTTATTTTATTGCTATTTTTCACAACAAAAATTCTTGGCAAAAAACAAATATCTGAGCTGTCTTTTTTTGAATATATTGCCGGAATCACGATTGGGAGTATTGCAGGCGAAGTTGTAACTGGATTAGAAAGCAATATCTATCACGGCGGTTTGGCAATGATTATTTTCGGTTTGGTCACCTTGGGTGTTGACTATTTATCCTTACATAGTAAGAAGTTTCGCGGTTTTGTCGAAGGAAAGCGTAC
>JAKACS010000265.1 GCA_021821235.1 Bacillota bacterium | reverse complement strand
GATACCCTTTTTCAAGATTCCAATAATACCTTTCATCTTGAGCGGAAAGCTTCATGCGCGTCCGTAAATATCGCATCTTTCGTAATTCCAGTGATTCTTTACGTTCTTTTAAAAACATGGCACACATCCTTTCTTATGATAAATTTAACATATGACATATCTGCTATCTCTACAAGGATTTGGAAAAAAGGTTCACAAATATTTTAAAACTTGAAGTATCCATAGAGTAGTTCTTGGAAAACAAAAGTTTGAGCCTCCTTAGATTCAGACAATGAATTGAATTATTTTTTTCTGAGCGTTCTTTCTCCCTTTTTCACAAAATACCCACCATGTATTTGCAATCGTTTCATTCTTCTTAACAAACTGTATGAAATATGAATCTTTTCCTTTTCCAGTGAAATTCCCGGTTTCAATCGCATCCATAAGGATTTTGGATAGGCAACAAGCTGATCCGGATAAACACTTCGATGGCCAATTATAATGTATGCAATGACACAGGCGCCCACGATATAGATGCCTGTTATATGCCCAAACAGTTCAAAGCCCATAAAAATAGCAGCGATTGGCGTATTGGAGGCAGATGCCACAACAGACACCATTCAAACTGCTACTCCTAAAGCGGGATTAAGATGGAACAAGGGTATCAAGATATACAAACCACCTTAACAAATTAGCTAATATAACAAGAGGCTCCACATATGTGCGCAACACAGCTACCATTTCCTAAAAAGTTCCGTTTCAAACGATAGCATGAATAGTACGGATTGTCCATGTGACTGCTGTGTTGCTCCGTGTTCATCCATTAGCGTTACTGAGGAGAATCTCGTTGCTGGTATAGCAAGGTTTGGCCAATTCCGATAAAGTATTCCGATTCGCGAATAATATGGGTCAAAACAACTTTTGCCGTCGGATTGGATGCGACAACAGCACTTGATGTTTTGATTTGCTCACAGAGCTGGATAAACAGTA
The DNA here is from genome assembly GCA_021821235.1 of Bacillota bacterium. Next base: position 4,523 of record JAKACS010000265.1, on the reverse strand, counting down.
AACTTTGTTCGAGACAATAGGCGACAAGTTGAAGAACTTGTTGGTACAATTGGTCAGATACATAAGTACCCGAGCGAACAACCGATTCAATGTAGCGAATTACTTGCTGGTGTGTTTGTGCAAGTGCTGCTTCCCATTGCCTTAAAGCATCAACGAATTCCGGTTCAAGCCCTGAAACGAGCTCACGAATCACTACTGTATGTTCTTCCTCTTGATGCTTCCAAAACTCCGCTTCATCTAAAATACGTAACGGCATTTGCGGCCCGTAGTAAAATTGCATCGCTCTCATCCCCCATCCGTTTTCTTCAGTTCAATGTATGGGGAAACAAGCAAACATATTCTTTTATAAAAATCGAGATTTTCCATGCAACAGAAAACCAAGGCCCAATCGTTTTGAGCCCTGGATTGTATTAGATGACTTGTTTTTTATTTGATGTTTGAGCCAAGTTTCTTTTATGAAATCCTTTTATGTAATAAAAGGCGACTAAAAACACCAGCCATAACGGTCCGATCACTAGGGCAATTCTTGTTTCTGAACTGTAAGCCATTAAGGCGATGACAAACACCAAAAAGGCGAGAGATACATAAGAAGAATAAGGGAACAAAGGAAGTTTATATTTTAAACGTTTCTTCTCCTCTGAATTCAAACTTTTACGATAGCGAATTTGCGATAATAGAATTACTGCCCATGTCCAAATAGCGCCAAAGGTGGCGATACTTGTAACCCAGGTAAATACTTTGGCTGGTACAATATAATTTAATACAACCCCGATCAATAATGCAGCGGCGGAGACAAAAACCGCAGCACCCGGAACGCCGTTTTTTGTCACCTTCGCAAATCTCTCAGGAGCTTCACCATACTGTGCAAGGTTGAATAACATCCGCGCTGTGCTAAAAATTCCGCTATTCGCTGATGAAAGAGCAGCCGTTAGGACAACAAAATTAATGATTCCTGCTGCTTGCGAAATTCCAATTTGTTTAAATGTTAAAACAAACGGGCTTCCTTTCGTTCCAATTTCTTGCCATGGATAAATAGACATAATGATAAACAGCGCCCCTACATAAAAGATAAGAATGCGCCAAAAAACAGAATCGATCGCTCTAGAAAGAGACTTCTCCGGATTTTTCACTTCACCGGCTGTAACACCGATCATTTCAATTCCAAGGTATGCAAACATAACCATTTGCAAAGACAGTAAGACACCTTTAAGACCATTTGGGAGAAAACCGCCGTTTTTCCATAAATTAACTATACCAGTGGCAGCACCATTACCCAACCCAAAGAAAATGATCCCGGCCCCAACAATAATCATTGAAAGAATCGTGACAATTTTAATAAGAGCAAACCAGAATTCCAATTCACCATACGCTTTTACGGCTAGGAGATTTACAGCCGACATTGCGATTAATGCGGCAAGGGCCCAAATCCAGCGCGGAACATTTGGAAACCAATATTCCATGTAAATCCCTACAGCCGTAATTTCTGCCATAACGGTTACAATCCACAAAAACCAATAATTCCAGCCTGTAATAAAGCCTGCAAGCGGGCCTAAATAATCTCGTGCATATTTACTGAACGATCCAGCCACAGGTTTCTGAATCGCCATTTCGCCAAGCGCCCTCATGATAAAAAACATAATGAGTCCCGCAAATGCGTATCCAAGTAAAATGCCGGGTCCCGCCATTTTGATTGCAGTTGCGGAACCTAGAAACAGACCTACCCCAATTGCTGCTCCCAAAGACATCAATGTAATATGCCTTTCTTCCAAACCACGGTGAAGCTCTTTTTCAGGAGTGTTTTTGCGCATATCATTTCTCCCCTTATCCTGAGATTCTTTCTCATCCCATTGACTTCGTAATTAGTGCAGTTCCCCTACAATGTTATCAAAACAAAATTTTGTTACTATACGAATTTCGATTTTATCATTTAATTTTCCTGCGTTATTGTAATCGCTTTAAATTTTTCTTAAAATAATACTAAATCAATCCCGATACAAGCTGATCCATGAAGGTGGAAAACCTTTTATTCCAATCTCTTTCACCTCCCTTAATATTGGTAACGCTTTCAAAATTTCAATTTTTATGTTCAGACATTATCTGAATATATTCTAACATTTTTGTGAATTAGTTTGTTTAGAAGAATTCGAGAAAATACTGTTATCCATTTGTACATTTATACAAATCAATTTGCCCTAATTCTATTTCACGATCCGGAGGAATACATCATGAACTCTATAATAGATAATCCTTTTATCGCTACATTTGATCGTCTAGAGGAGTTTGCCGACCTCATCAGTCAAGTTTTACAATGTCCCATTACAATTGAAGACGCCAACCACCGCTTGCTGGCCTACAGTACACATGATGAAAGAACAGATCCTGCAAGAATTTCGACAATTATCAGCCGCCGTGTTCCCGAAAAAGTAATCAATCAATTATGGAAAGAAGGGATCATCCCTGCATTAAACCAATCGAAGGAACCGATTCGAATTAAAAATATGAATGAGATTGGTCTTGGCAGGCGGGTCGCAATCTCCATTTGGCTGCAAGATGAAGTGATTGGTTACATCTGGGCGTTAGAAATTGACAAAATTTTAACAGAACAAGAACTAGGCCTTTTGAAAAAAGCTGCAGATTCTGTAAAAAATAAACTTTTGCAATTGCAAGCACATAAAAAGAAAAAGGAAGAGAGATTCCAAGAATTCTTTTGGCAGCTATTAACTGGCCATGTAAAAAGAAAAGAAGAAATGATCGAACACTTTCAACTATTACAAATAACTCCACAAAATTGCTTTTCAATTCTTGTTTTTCAATTTCAACAAACGATTGCAAGCAAACAGGAGCAGAATTTATCTTATTTCTTAAAAACAAGTAATCGTCTCGAGATTTTGCTTTATACAATCGACCATGACAAACTCATTTTACTTGTATCCGCCCCGAGTAAAGATAAGTTGCCGGCTGCTTTAGATCAGTTTATTAAAAAATTCAAATGTCAGATGAATGAACGTTTTGGAATTTCGAAGTTGGAACCGGCATACAGCAACATTTATGAGGATTATCAAAAAATTAAAAAAGCCTATCAGGAAGCATTGACTGTTTTAACGATTAAGGAAAAATTCCCTTTTGAAACAGGGAGTATTGATAGTTACCAAAGACTTGGTATTTATCAATATTTCGATCTTCTTTTAGAAAAAAGAAAAAGGGAAAATTATGAGAATGCCTCGATAAAAATGCTCCATGAATATGACAAGAAGCATCAAAGCAATCTCGTCGAAACACTGGAAGTCTTTCTAACCAACGATACGAACATGAATGATACGGCAAAAGAATTAAACGTCCATACGAACACATTAATTTATCGTTTAAAGCGAATCAGTGAAATTGCCGGTATCAATTTAAAGAATCCAAATGAAAAAATGATGCTCTTCCTTGATTTGAAACTTGAAAAGTATCAGCATAATTGACCGATTTGTAAAAATCACCAAAAACCATGCATGCTTTTCTCCTTTCTTAACAAAGAAATTGAAGGATAATCATTTTATACTTTAGTCATAAGATACATTCACTTATTTGTTTAAGGGAGGAAATACAAGTATGATTATTGGTCTGCCAAAAGAAGTTAAAAACAATGAAAATAGAGTCGCCCTCACCCCGGCAGGAGTTGTCTCCTTTGTAAACGCAGGACATACTGTTTTAGTTGAAAACAACGCTGGTGTTGGCAGCGGTTTTACAAATACAGAGTATGAAAAAGCTGGTGCTGAAATCATTGAAAGCGCTTCAATCGTTTGGTCAAAAGCCGATATGATTTTAAAAGTAAAAGAGCCGCTTCCGAGCGAATATGGTTACTTTCGTCCGGGGTTGATTTTATTTACCTATTTGCATTTAGCGGCTGAACCTTCTTTGGCACAGGCGCTAAAAGAAAGTGGAGTCATTGCGATTGCTTATGAAACCGTTACCGCAAATCGTTCCCTCCCACTGCTTACGCCAATGAGCGAAGTGGCCGGAAGAATGTCTGTTCAAATCGGGGCCCAGTACTTGCAAAAAAATAATGGCGGCCAGGGTATTCTTCTTTCTGGAGTTCCCGGCGTAAATCGGGGCAAGGTAACGATTATCGGTGGCGGCACCGTCGGAACCAATGCAGCAAAAATGGCAATCGGTCTAGGTGCTGATGTCACGATCATTGACTTAAGCGCGGATCGCTTACGCCAGCTTGATGATATTTTTGGAACGCAAATCAAAACATTAATGTCAAATCCGATGAATATTGCTGAAGCTGTAGCGGAAGCAGATCTACTGATCGGTGCTGTACTGATTCCAGGGGCAAAGGCTCCAAAGCTTGTTACTGAGGACATGGTTAAATCGATGAAGCCAGGTTCTGTTATTGTCGATGTTGCAATCGACCAAGGCGGTATTGTCGAAACGATCGATCATGTGACAACACATGATGATCCAACATTTGAAAAATATGGAGTCATTCACTACTCAGTTGCAAACATGCCTGGAGCAGTTCCAAGAACATCAAC
>JAKACS010000264.1 GCA_021821235.1 Bacillota bacterium | reverse complement strand
TTTTTCTTGAATGCTCCGATCATTGCCCGGACAAGTCCACCAAGAAATCGCGGCAGTTTAATCGTATAAAATTTCATACTGTCCCTCCTCACCATCTCAAACAAAGCTCGAAAACTTTTTTGCTCCCTTACCAGCATATTCAAAGAAAAGAAATAAGTACTAAAAATATGGCTATGTAGGTGATTTACCACATTGTTAGCGCGGAAATCAACAGCAAATTAAACATAGCCTAAATAAAGAAAGCTTAAGAATCACTGCTTCTTACCACTAATAATATGCCTTCCGAAAACGAAAAAGTACCAGAATTATTAATAAGTTCGTTACTAATACATAGTGTGGAACCGAGCGGAATATGACATTCTTTCAACGGGTACTTGAACCCTTCAAGCGTTAATCCGGCAACATCGCCCCCCAAAGGAACAAAGGAAACATACTGATAACGGCTGTTTTCCGTTACCGAATACTTCCCAGGTCCTTTTACAAAAAGGATATTGGATCGGTCAACAATAAAAACATTTTTGGGACTTCCGGATAATACCGGCTTGGTTAATAATTGCACATTTGCAAAAAAATGATCAAGTCTTCCGCCTGTTGCGCCAAATAGTTGAATTTTTTCTGTCTCCTGATCAAGCGCCCATTTTAGCGCTATCTCCATATCTGTTTCATCTTTTTCCGGTTTAAACCGGTATAATTTCGATACTTTTGCTTCAATGTCACGCAGTTCTTCTTGTGAAACCGAATCAAAATCCCCAAATGCCATATACGGCTGAATGCCACTTTGAATTAACGTGAACACACCGCGATCGACCCCGATCCATAAACAGCCACTTTGATTGTATTCAGCTAAATTCGGCAAAAGCTCTTCTGGGCCGCCTGCTAAAATATTGATAATCAACGGACGTCGACACCTTTCGAAATTTACATATAAAGGAAAAGCTGGCCATAAACCAGCTTTTTACCCCCTTATTGCAGCAATTGCCCTGGCGCGGTCTTTCTCATTGTAAATCGCTGATCCAGCAACGAGCACAGTTGCCCCCGCTTCAACACAGAGCTTGGCTGTATTGGTATTTACACCGCCATCCACCTCAATTTCAAGCGATGGATTCTTTTCTGTTGCTAGTTCTTTTATTTGGTAAATTTTCGTCAATGCTTCCGGAATAAACTTCTGGCCGCCAAAGCCTGGATTAACGGACATTACCAGCACCATATCTACATCAGCAATGATATGCTGAAGTGAACCAACCGGCGTCGCAGGGTTCAGCACTACTCCAGGCTTTACACCGAAAGACCGGATATAATGAATGGTCCGATGCAAATGTCGGCATGCCTCTACATGTACTGAAATGTAATCAGCGCCCGCTTTGGCAAAAGCTTCAATATATTGATCAGGGCTTTCGATCATCAAGTGCACATCAAGAGGGAGCTTCGTAATCGGACGAATCGCTTCGACCACTAATGGCCCAATTGTAATATTTGGGACGAAATGACCATCCATGACATCGACATGGATAAAATCCGCTCCCCCTTTTTCGACGTCTGCGATTTCCTCTCCCAATTTTGCAAAATCGGCAGAAAGGATCGAAGGTGCAATTTTCACCATACGTTAGTACCTCGGCTTTCTTTCTTTTATTTCTTTTAAAAAATTAAGATAATGGTTATAGCGGTAAGGCTGGATGTTACCTGTCTCCACCCCGGCCTTGACTGCACATTTCGGCTCCTTTAAATGGAGGCAGCCGCGGAATTTGCACTGCTCGCTTGCCGTTTGCAGTTCGGGAAAGCAAGTCGTTAGCTGTTCCGCTTCAAGATCAAGCAGTTCCAAACTGCTGAAACCAGGGGTGTCTGCCACCCAGCCATTTCCGACTGATAACAGTTCCACATGTCTGGTCGTGTGTTTGCCCCTGCCAAGATGGGTGGAGATATTACTTGTTTTTAAAGCAAGCTCCGGCTTTAATGCATTTAGAAGTGAAGACTTCCCGACACCAGACTGACCGGCAAAAACCGATATTTTCCCCTCCAAATAAGGCAGCAGACTCTCGATGCCCATTCCTTTTTCCGATGAAGTGAGAACAACCTTATAGCCAATCGACCTGTATTGATCAGCATACGCTTGAATCTCATCCATTTTTTCCGCCGTCAGCAAATCCATTTTTGTCAGGCAGATAACCGGTTGGATGTGATTAAATTCGACAAGAACTAAAAAACGATCCAAAAGCAATGGACTAAATTCCGGCTCAACAGCGGAAAAAACCAAAATCGCCTGATCAATATTCGCTACTGGCGGTCTGATTAATTCATTTTTCCGCTCCTTGATCTCGAGGATATAGCCTTCCAGTTCATTTTCTGCTTGAAAAATTACATTGTCGCCGACAAGAGGGCTGACCTTTTGCTTGCGAAACACTCCTCTGCCGCGGCATTGCCATACTTTTGCATGATCAAACACGTAGTAAAAACCGCTAAGTGCTTTAATAATTTTCCCTTCAGGCATAGCTTCACTCCCCTCAAGAATTCCAAAAGGGCAATTTAAAACTGCCATTTCGATCCGTTGTCTTTAAAGTTTCAAAAAAGCTTAAGGATTGGGATTGGCCGGGTTGACGGTTTCATCAATAATGACTTTGCCGTCACGCATGACCCGGTAGCCGGCCTCTACACCATCCTGTACCTGAAGCTCAATCGTTTTTTTAATCGTTTCAGTTATATAAATCGTTTCCGCTGGTTCCGTCAAATTGTGATTCATATCTTCGATAAAGATCTGAACCTCCTGCGGCTTCCCTTGTGCTGCTTGGGCATCGTATGGAATCGTTAATTCTTTTACAATTTTCTGCGGGGGTGCCGGCTGTTTCCCTTTTGAAATCGTCACCGTTACTTTATCCCCTTTTTGCAGTTCTGTCTCTGGAGCAGGTGATTGCGAGATCACCATTCCCTCTGGAACCGTATCACTATAATCTTGTTTTGAGGTGTCGATAGACAGTCCCGTCGCGCTGGCATAATCCTGTACACCTTTTAAACTATAGGCTGTTAAATCCTTTAAAGCAATTTTCGGCGGCCCCTTGCTCACTTTAAATTCCAAAACAGTATATTCAGGTACAACCTTTTTTCCGGCAGGGGGATTTTGTTCAATAATTTCCCCTGGGTCACTGTCACTATAAACCTCTATTTTTTTAATATCTTTATATTTTTGCGAATTCAACAGATTAAAAACATCATCAAATTGGCGTCCTCTATAATCGGAAAGTTCGATTTTCTCTTTGCCGGCACTCGTGTAAATATCAATCGCTGATCCCTCTTTAGCAGTCATACCCGCATTGGGGTCTGTCCGAATCACCTTTCCTTTTGGGATTGTTTCATCGGTTATGTTATTTGTCTGTCCAATTTTAAAACCTTTTGAAGCAAGCAGTGCAACGGCATCATCGAAATTTTTCCCGCTTACATCGGGAATTTTCACATCCTTAGGAGTTAGCATACTTGGCAAAACCGTAACAGTAAGAACTCCAAGAAGTGCCAGAAAGGCAAACGTCAATACAAGGACAATTGGCCATTTTTTCCGTTTTTTCTTTTTTTTATTCCCATTTTCTTGTTCTTGCTTTTCTGTATGATGGACAATTGTTTCATCCAGATTTTTCAACGGCTGGTCATTTGTAATGACCGGAATGGCTTTTGTCGCTTCATCATCGATTGGAATTTGAAATTTCGGTTCATCCAATCGCTCCGGATCCAAAGCTGTCCGCAAGTCCTCGTCCATTTCGTCAACGCTGTCATAGCGATGAAACGGATCTTTGGCAGTCGCTTTTAGGACGATATTTTCAACACTTTGCGGGATGGACGGGTTCCATCTTCTGACAGAAGGGGTTTCGGATTGCAAATGCTTTAAAGCGATCGATACAGCCGATTCGCCTGAAAAAGGCAGCCTTCCTGTCAACAGCTCGAACATAACAATTCCCAGTGAATAGATATCTGATTTTTTATTGGCCATCCCGCCGCGTGCTTGTTCCGGCGACAAATAATGAACCGATCCGAGCACGGAGTTTGTTTGGGTAATACTTGTTGCACTTAAAGCCATCGCAATCCCGAAATCAGTGATTTTTACCGTTCCATTTGCATCAATTAAAATATTATGCGGTTTAATGTCCCGGTGAACAATATGATTCTGATGAGCATGAGAAATCGCTGATGTCAGCTGTCTCATAATATTGATCGTTTTTTCGACTTGCAATGAGGAGTTTTGCAGTATGTATTGTTTCAATGTTTGGCCATCAACATGCTCCATGACAATATAATAAAGATCGTCCTCTTCGCCAACATCATAAATATTGACAATATTGGGATGGTTCAAACTTGTGGCCGACTGTGCTTCTCTGCGAAAACGACGAATAAATTCCTCGTCATTCGTTAAATCAAGCCTAAGCATTTTAACGGCAACATTGCGGTCAAGGATCATATCGTGCGCAAGGTAAACATTTGCCATCCCGCCGCCACCAATCATGTCAAGAATTTTATACCTTCCGCTAATCCGTTTTCCCATCATCATTGCTCATCACCTATAATGTCATTGGAAAACGCAACAATTGCTAAGGTAATATTGTCTTCACCGCCATATTCGTTGGCGAGTGCAACCAGAGTATGTGCCTTTTGTTCAAGCGAATTTCCACTTGCAAGGATGTCCTTCATTTCTTGTTCACTTACCTTATTGGACAATCCATCCGAACATAGCAACAGACAGTCGCCCTCTTCAAACATGATCGTTTTAATATCCATTTGTACCGATTCTTCAGTGCCCAATGCCCTCAGCAGTACATTTTTCCTTGGATGATGCTCTGCATCTTCTTTCGAAATTTGACCATGCCGAACCAATTCATTAACAAGTGAGTGATCTTCTGTAACTTGGTTGAATCCGGATTCATTCAGTAAATAACAACGGCTGTCCCCAATGTTTGCCACAGTAGCAAAATTTTCCGTCGTAATGGCAGCAACAATTGTTGTTCCCATCCCGTCACATTCAGAATTGTTTTTCGCATGGGCAAAAATTAGCTTATTCACCTTGAGGATTTCCTCTTTCAGCCATACTTCCGCAATTTCTGCCGTCGAAATATCCTTTGCCGCTTCCCAGCGGTTTTTCAACTCACTTAACGTCATCCCGCTGGCAACATCACCTGCACGGTGACCGCCCATACCATCTGCAACGATCGCAAGGCGGTGCCCGTCAAGGTTTTGAAATATTCCCCCGGAATCCTCATTATGCTGCCGAACTTTCCCTTGATCTGTCAAAAAAACAGCTTTCATTTTCGTTACCTCGTTTCTTCTTTCCGCTCCTTTGCACGAAGTTGTCCACATGCTGCGTCGATATCATGGCCGTGCTCCCGGCGAATGGTTACATTTACACCATTTTTTTGCAATGCTTTTTCAAATGCAAATATTTGATTTCTTGGCGTTCTTACGTAATTCCGTTCAGGAACGTAGTTGACAGGGATCAGATTCACATGACATTTGATTCCCTTCAATAAACGGGATAGTTCCTCG
>JAKACS010000263.1 GCA_021821235.1 Bacillota bacterium | reverse complement strand
ATAGTCGTGGCTGCAGATCTCGCGCGCCGGCGGCAAAAACGGAGATTGAAGCTTAACTATCCAGAAGCAATCGCGATTATTACATATGAAGTGCTCGAAGGTGCGCGAGATGGCAAAACAGTTGCTCAGTTGATGCAATACGGTACAACCATATTGACACAAGAAGATGTGATGGAAGGTGTTGCTGAAATGATTCCCGACATCCAAGTAGAAGCTACATTTCCAGATGGAACAAAGCTTGTCACGGTTCATCATCCAATACGCTAAAAAGGGGGAAGAAAAAATGATTCCTGGTGAGTACAGGTTGAAGCAAGAGCCAATATTATGCAATGAGCACAAACAGCCCATTCTGATAAAGGTTTTAAATCGCGGGGACAGGCCTATACAAGTAGGTTCGCATTTCCACTTTTACGAAGTGAATTCCTTTCTTCAATTTAATCGAGAAAACGCATTTGGGCTGCATTTAAATATACCAGCTGGTACAGCTGTTCGATTTGAGCCTGGAGATGAAAAAGAAGTGATGCTTGTTCCATTCTCAGGTGAAAGAAAGGTGTATGGTCTAAATAATCGAACCAATGGTTCTGTAGACAGGAGCGGGAAAAAATGAGTTTTTATATGTCGCGAAAGCAATATTCGGATATGTTTGGACCGACTACGGGAGATAAGGTACGGTTGGCGGATACAGATCTGTTTATTGAAATTGAAAAAGATTTCACTACCTATGGAGACGAAGTGAAATTTGGCGGCGGCAAAGTGATTCGAGATGGAATGGGGCAGCATCCAATCGCAGTCCGTGATGAGACGGTGGATCTTGTTTTAACGAACGCGATTGTTGTTGATTATACTGGAATATTTAAAGCGGATATTGGTGTAAAAGATGGCATCATCACAGCTATAGGAAAAGCGGGGAATCCGTTGTTGATGGATCATGTTGATATGATCATTGGTGCTTCAACAGAAGTCATTGCTGCAGAAGGAATGATTGTAACCGCCGGCGGAATTGATGCACATATTCACTTTATTAGCCCCCAGCAAATCGAAACCGCCATTGCTTCTGGTATTACCACGATGATCGGCGGCGGAACGGGACCTGCTACTGGAACAAATGCTACAACATGTACACCGGGGGCTTGGAATATCCAGCGAATGCTGCAAGCTGCGGAAGCCTTTCCGATGAATGTTGGTTTTTTAGGCAAAGGAAATGCTTCAAACCTAGTTCCTTTATCAGAACAAATTGAAGCCGGCGCGATTGGATTAAAACTTCATGAAGACTGGGGAACCACGGCAGCAGCGATTGATACAAGTTTAAAAGTTGCCGATCAATATGATGTCCAGGTAGCCATACATACTGATACCCTGAATGAGGGCGGGTTTGTCGAAGATACATTAGCCGCTATTGGCGGCCGTGTCATCCATACGTATCATACGGAAGGTGCAGGGGGAGGGCATGCACCAGACATCATTAAGGCTGCCGGATACCCGAATATTCTGCCTTCCTCTACAAATCCAACAAGACCCTATACCATCAATACACTAGAAGAGCACTTAGATATGTTAATGGTTTGCCATCATTTAGATCCGAGCGTCCCAGAGGATATTGCATTTGCCGATTCGCGAATTCGGAAAGAAACGATTGCCGCAGAAGATATTTTGCATGACTTAGGGGTTTTTAGTATGATTTCTTCTGATTCCCAAGCAATGGGTCGTGTAGGAGAAGTAATCCTTCGCACATGGCAAACCGCTGACAAAATGAAAAAACAAAGAGGAAAGTTAAAAGAGGAACAAGGTGAAGGAGATAATTTCCGGGTCAGGCGCTATATTGCCAAGTATACGATCAATCCTGCGATTACTCACGGTATTTCCGAGTATGTGGGGTCTGTAGAGGTCGGAAAGACAGCTGATTTGGTTGTATGGGATCCCGCTTTTTTCGGTGCAAAGCCAGAATTAATTTTAAAAGGCGGAATGATTGCCCATAGTGTAATGGGCGATCCAAATGCCAGTATTCCGACACCGCAGCCTGTCATGTATCGTCCCATGTTCGCATCTTTTGGAAAGGCAAAATATACAACATCGATGACATTTGTCTCAAAAGCAGCATTTCAGCGCGGAATTCAAGAAGAACTTGGCTTGCAAAAAATCATCAAGCCTGTATCCGGAATCCGTCAATTAACGAAAAAAGATATGGTTTTAAATGGGGAAACGCCAAAAATTGAAGTTGATCCGCAAACATATGAAGTTAGAGTCAATGGAGAGTTCATTACGTGTGAACCGGCGGAAATGGTTCCGATGGCACAACGTTATTTCTTATTTTGAGGTGAAAACAATGATTGTTCAAAATGTAGTCGGGAATATTGCAACAATAGAAAAAAGGGCTTCGCATGTGGAGCGGGTCTATATGAACAGTGATGATTTAGTCAAACGGATTCAGCGGGTTATGACAGATCACGGCAATGAACTGGGCATCCGCTTAAAAGAGAATCGCGAACTATTAGATGGAGATATTTTATATATGGATGAAAAAAATATGATCGTAGTAACGGTAAAAGATGATGATATTCTAACCATCATGCCGAGGTCTCTTCAAGAAATGGGAGTGATTGCCCATCAGCTTGGTAATCGTCATTTACCTGCACAATTTGAAGGAGAGGAAATGTTGGTTCAGTACGATTACTTGGTAGAAAACCTGTTGCAAGAATTATCGATTCCTTATCGACGGGAGAAACGGAAAGTCAAACAGGCATTTCGCCATATTGGGCATCGTCATGATTAATCGTTTGTATCCCCTTCTGCAACTGAGTGATTCTAACTTTCCATCTGGAGCATTTTCAAATTCATTTGGATTTGAAACATATATTCAAGAACAGATCATTAAAGATAAAGAGAGTTTAGCCCAAGCGCTTACGATCTATCTTCAAAAACAGCTGGTTTTCTCAGATGGTCTTGCTTTCAGACTTACATTTGAAGCGTTAGAACAAAATGCAATATCTGACCTTGTAGAATTGGATCATATTCTGTTTTCTTCAAGTATTGCAAGAGAAACAAGAACAGGGAATCGAAGAATCGGGGAAAGAATGGCCAAAATTTGTGTGAATCTTTATCCATCGACTCCTCTTTTAATGTATGTAGACAACATAACCAAAAAGCAATGTTTCGGCCATTCAGCAATCGTGTTTGCAATTGTAGCTTTTCATCTGCGTGTACCAAAAGAAGCAGCAATTGGGACTTATTTATTTACAGCAGTTTCTTCACTTGTTCAAAATGCTGTTCGTGGAATCCCGCTTGGGCAAACCGATGGCCAAAAAATTCTTGTAGAGCTTCAGCCACTTGTTGAAAAAGCGGCCGGCAGAATTCTGCAGTTATCATCAGAAAACTTAGGTGCATCAAGTCCTGGATTGGAAATTGCCCAAATGCGCCACGAACGTTTAGATGTTCGCTTATTTATGTCGTAAAATTCATATGAAAGAAGGCGTTAAAATGGAACCAGTTCGTATCGGGGTTGGTGGTCCTGTTGGAGCAGGAAAAACAATGCTTGTAGAAAAATTAACAAGAGCTCTGAATAAAGAAATAAGCATGGCAGTCGTAACAAATGATATTTATACAAAAGAAGATGCCTTATTTTTGAAAAAAAATGGTGTACTCCCAGAGGAACGGATCATTGGAGTGGAGACGGGTGGGTGCCCGCATACCGCTATCCGTGAAGACGCTTCAATGAATTTTGCCGCAATTGATGAATTAAAAGAACTGCACCCTGATCTTGAATTGATTTTTGTGGAAAGCGGGGGAGATAATCTCGCTGCAACCTTTAGCCCGGAGCTTGTTAATTTTTCAATCTATATTATTGATGTTGCCCAAGGAGAAAAAATTCCGCGTAAAGGCGGACAGGGCATGATCAAATCAGACTTATTTATCATAAATAAGATTGATCTCGCTCCATATGTTGGGGCAAATTTAGAGGTCATGGAGCATGATACGATTGCAGTCAGAGGAGACAAACCCTATATTTTTGCCAATTTAAAAGATGAAGTGGGGCTTGATAAAATCATCGATTGGATCAAAAAGCAAGTTCTCTTAATCGGGCTGGAGCTATGAATTATACCGGAATTATAGAGCTTTCCGCTACAAAAAAGCGGGGGAAAACCATTCTTTCTACCTGGTATAATGAAGGCACATTTAAAATCACGCAACCGATATACCATGAGGAATATTCACCGTCTATTTATCTGATTCATGTTGGCGGGGGTTATGTTGACGGGGATACATACATGACCACAATCAATATAGAAGAGGAAGCAGAATTGGCGGTAACAACACAATCTGCTGCAAAGGTGTATAGAACACCTCATCACCCTGTGGTTCAGCAAACCTCTATTCATTTAGGAAAGGATAGTGTTCTGGAGTATATGCCAGATCCATTAATTGCCTATGAGGGAGCAAAGTTTATTCAAGAAACGACAGTATATTTGAAAGAGGATTCCTGTTTTTTATATAGTGATATGATTACTCCGGGTTGGGCGGCTGATGGTGAGTTGTTTCGATATGACTGGATTCGTTCTAAATTAAAACTATATAAAGCGGGGGAGCTTGTTTTATTTGACCATTTATTATTAGAGCCAGATGACGATATTGCTAGTATTATGCAGATGGAGGGCTACACTCATATAGGAACGTTTGTAATTATGCATAAAGAAGCAAACAAATTTTTTCTTGACCGCTTATATAAAATAATTCAAAATTTCCAGCCGGATACTCTTTTTGGATTATCATTACTTTCAGAATCTGGCGTGATCCTTCGCATTTTAGCGCTTAATACAGGGAGCATAGAAAAAATGATTGCTCATGCTCATTGTTTTGCAAGAAGGGAATTATTGGGTAAAGATTGTATTGTATGGCGGAAATTTTGAACATAAGCGATTATCATTTTAGTCGTTTCATAGTTTTTTAAAGACGAAAGTCCACTGCGCACTAAGTAAGGCAGTGGACTTTGACTCATTTGCTATCCTCACCCTAAAGCCATTCCTCATCAATTGAACTGTTGTCAGCAATTGTGTAGGCGGCGTTAGTGATTGCCTCTGCTAATGTGCTGCCTGTTTCACAGATCTCGTTAAAGCAAACCTCGTTCTCGCTTTTGGGTGTATAGGTAAACCCAAACATCTCAAGCCTTTTAACGATTTGCATCGCATCATCAAGATTGTGTTCGGGTTGAAAATTTTGAATAAAAATGCCTTTTTCATAATCATACCATTTATCCCAGCTATGTAATTTCCAACCGAAGATTCTGCGTGCAATGACTTCCACTTTGTTCATCTGCCATACCTCTTTTCTATCGCTTTTTCTATTTTACCATTTTCATTATTTTTGGACTATGCTTTTTTGATCACTTGATTTTTCAAGTAAAAGATTTATCATTTAATTGATATTGCTTGAAATGGAGGTTATCATGAACATCTTATGGGATTTTGACGGGACACTTTTTAACACATACCCGGCATTGGTGAAAGCATTTATTCAGTTAAGTGAA
>JAKACS010000262.1 GCA_021821235.1 Bacillota bacterium | reverse complement strand
TCAATAAAAACCTCTAAATATTGCCCCATATCCATGTGACACTCACCCCTCGGTATTAAACATATTTCAAAATTGTTCTTGCAATATTTTCGACATTTTGTATTTCATCAACCAACTTTGTTGATATCGCCGCTTTCGGCATCCCAAATACAATGGAGCTTTCTTCCGATTCCGCAATCGCTTTAACCTTTCCGCCCTTTGCAAGCTGAATCAAGCCTTGGGTGCCATCTGAACCCATTCCAGTCATAATCACCGCCACTTTTGCATAGTCATCCAAATGGCTGATCGATTCGAACAGGATATCAACAGAGGGGCGATGTCCATTGCGCAGGTCGGTTTGCTCGAGCTTTACCATAAGTCCTTCATTCATTCTTTTCACAAGCAAATGATAGCCGCCGGGAGCAATATAGGCTGTTCCGTTCTGCATTACCTCTCCATCCTCCGCCTCCTTTACGTTAAGCTCTGCTAGAGAATCAAGCCGATTGGCAAGAGATTTTGTAAAACCGGGCGGCATGTGCTGGACAATGACAATCGGTGCATTGAGCGTTGCCGGCAATTTTGTTAAAACAGCTTGAAGGGCTCTGGGTCCGCCTGTAGACGTTCCAATACAGATGATTTTTTTCGCTGCCGCTTCCCATGGCAAGCCTTCCTGCCGTAAATGAATGGTCTCTGTCAGTTCCATTTTACTACTTTTTAACAATTGGGAGGGTAGAAAATTTTGCTCTGTTCTCTGACTCACCAGCCGCTTAAGATTCGCTTTACTTGCTTCGATAACTTTTTCAGTGATTTTCTTTTCGATTCGCTGCAAATCCAGCGAGATAGGCCCTGAAGGCTTCGCTATAAAATCAACTGCTCCATATTGCATCGCAAGTAATGTACTTTCAGCACCAGTTTGTGTTGTACTCGAAAGCATGACGACTGGAACCGGCGCCTCTTCCATAATGACTCTTAAAGCTTCAATCCCATTTAACACGGGCATTTCAATATCCATTGTGACAACATCCGGCTTTAATTTTTTCACCTTTTCGATAACGTCCTTCCCATTTCGAGCTGTACCCGCTATCTCAATCTGATCTGAAGCTAAAAGAATTTCTTGAATAAGTTTTCGCATGAATGCTGAATCATCCGCAACGAGAACTTTAATTTTATCCATGTTGATGTTCTACCTCGCAAAAAGAATTTTCTTTAACTTCGAAACAAATGAACCGGACTTCATTGTTGCAGTTTCTTGAAACTGTTTGGCCAAGTAACGATTTACAAGTCCCTCTAGCGCTGAAGAGGCCAGCGATTTTGGATTATCCAAAACAAACGGAATTTGCCGCAAAACAGCTTTTTGAACCGATCGATCATCGGGCAGGATTCCAAGTGCGATTGATTCCCGTTGCAGAAATTTCCTTAGTACTTCTGCAAGCCGGTGGATCGTCTCCTTTCCCTCTTTCACCGATTGCGCGCGATTGGCTACAAGATAAAATGGCAGCTTGCTATCCAGCAAATGCAAATACTTCATCATAGCGTACGCGTCCATTAATGACGTCGGTTCCGGAGTGGTTATGACGATAATTTCGTGCACAGACAATAGAAACTTTAATGTGTCTGGATTTGCTCCGGCACCCATGTCAAAGATCAGATAGTCATACTCTTCAAGGAAGGCGTCCAATTCTTCGGCAAATGCTCCTAACCGGTCCAATTGAACAAGCTGGCTTAAACCCGTCCCGCCGCCAACATATTTTAGCCCTTGTGGACCATCCATAACAATCTCGCCTAACCTCGCCGTTCCTCTCAAATAATCAACAATCGTCCTTTCGGAAGATTTACCCATTAAGATATCGAGATTGCCCATCCCCACGTCCATATCAAATAATAGTACTTTATAGTGCCGCTTGGTTAATGAAATGGCAAAGTTTAATGAAAAATTCGACTTGCCTACACCGCCTTTGCCGCTGACAACGGCAATAGCTTTTGTGCCCGTTCCATTCAACTGTCTTTTGAGCTTTACGCGTAAGCTTTCTGCCTGGTCTTTCATTTTATTTGACCCCTAGGAATAAATTAGTAATCATTTCCGGACTCGCAATTACCATATCATCTGGAACATTTTGCCCGGTTGTAATATAAGCCGCACCAATTTTATATTTTTCAATCATATTGAGGATGGATCCATATACGCTTGTCTCATCGGCTTTTGTGAAAATAAACCGGTCAATTGCAATTTCGGAAAATTGCTCGTAAATTTCTTCCATATCTTTTTGCTTTGCAGTTAAAGCCAGTACTAGAAAAGTTTCCATCTCCTTGTTAAAATCAATAACTTGCAATAGATCTTCCACATATTTTTTAGTTCGGAAGTTTCTTCCTGCAGTATCAATCAATACAACATCATAATCGGTAAATTTAGCGGCAGCTTGCTGAAAATCAGCCAGATTGTAGCAAACTTCAAGCGGTACATTCAAAATTTGCGCGTACGTTTTTAACTGTTCAATGGCCGCAATTCGATACGTATCTGTTGTGATGAAAGCCACTTTTTTTTGATGATTTAAAACACAGTCAGCAGCTATCTTTGCCAAAGTGGTTGTCTTTCCAACACCCGTTGGCCCAATCACATTGAGAAATTTTTTTGTAAACGTAACACCACCAAATGGTACGTTGCCAAGAATCGCCTGAATTTCCTTTTTTAAATAGACGGCCATTTCTTGTTCCGAACTTTTTTCCGTCCGTTTAAACCATTGTTCCAAAAGTTCGGCGGTGAACTTTTCTTTCAAAGATATTGAAAATTCCTGCTCGTTCATAAGCGATAACAGTTTTTGAATTGGCTCAGGATAGACGTTTACCGTTTGGGATGCATCGATTGTCGATGCCTTGAGCAAATTTTTTATCGATAAAACTTCTTTCAATAATTCATCTGATTGAATCATGCTAGGTGGTGTATCATTATGTTTTCGGCCTTTCCCGTCTTCCTCGTGTTCATTTTGTATGAAAGGTGTCAGTGCATTTTGCGGTTTTTCCTTTTGTACCGGTTTTGCGTCCGTAAGAGCTTGCGGATCGATGGCTGCGATGACTTCAAAGTTTTTCTTCCGAAAAAAGCCGAAGAATCCACCTCGAAAAACCATTCGGGAGTTTAAAATCACCGCTTCATTTCCAAGATCATTTCGAACCATTTTCATTGCCTCGGCCAATGATTCAGCAGTAAATTTTTTCACCTTCAATCCAAATTCACCACCCCGATACTTTGTACTTCAACATTTGCTTCTAATTCATTATAGGAGAGGATCGGCACTTTTGGAAAATAACGTCCAGTCAATTGCCTCAGATACATTCTTACAGCAGGGGAGCAAAGAATGATCGGTGTTTGCTCTACCATCGAAAATTGTTCCACCTGAGTGGCTATCGATTCCAATATTCTCTGGGAAATAGTCGGATCCAGCGATAAATAATGGCCGTTTTCGGTTTGTTGAATCGCATCGGCAATCTTTTTTTCAACTTTTCCGGATAAGGTAGCTACCTTTAAGCTTTCGCTTTCTGAGACATATTGGAAAGTGATTTGTCTTGCTAAAGCTTGGCGCACATATTCTCCGAGAACATCGGTATCGCTTGTTATTTTTCCAAAATCAGCAAGAGTTTCAAAAATCACAGGCAAGTTGCGAATTGAAACATTTTCTTTTAAAAGCTTTGCCAACACTTTTTGTACTTCACCGACAGACAAGGGAGCAGGGGTTACTTCCTCGACGAGAATTGGATAACTTTCCTTAATATGATCGATCAATTGTTTTGTTTCCTGGCGTCCTAATAATTCATGAGCATTTGTCTTTATGACTTCTGTTATATGCGTTGAGACAACGGATGGAGGGTCAACGACGGTATAACCAAAAATTTCTGCTCGTTCCTTCATTTCCTCCGTAATCCATTTTGCTGGCAGTCCGAATGAAGGCTCAATTGTCTCAATTCCGACAACCGAATCGTCTTCGATCCCCGGACTCATTGCTAAATAATGATCCAGAAGCAGTTCACCCCTGGCCATTTCATTGCCTTTAATCTTTAAACGATACTCATTTGGTTGAAGCTGAATATTATCGCGAATCCTTACGACCGGGATCACAATGCCAAGTTCAATTGCAAGCTGACGGCGGATCATGACAATCCTGTCAAGCAAGTCGCCTCCTTGATTGGCATCTGCAAGCGGGATCAGACCGTAGCCAAATTCAAATTCAATCGGATCGACATTGATGAGACTAATCACGCTTTCCGGACTTTTCAGCTCATCGGTTTCAATTGTTTCCTCCATTTGTTCAAGTTGATGTTTCTCTTCCGGTACTTTAGAAAACATGTACCCGCCAATCGCAAGTGCTCCGGCAACAGGAATCGTCAGCACATCATTAATTGGAGTGAATAATCCAAGCAAGAAAATCGTACCGCCGGCTATATAGAGCATTTTCGGGTATGCCAGCAACTGGGAAGTAATATCTTTCCCAAGATTACCGTCCGAAGCAGCTCTTGTCACGACAATTCCTGTTGCAGTTGAAATTAGCAAGGCCGGAATTTGACTGACGATTCCATCGCCGACTGTCAGCAAGGAAAAATGCTGTGCTGCCTTGGCAATATCCATTCCTTGCTGAACCATTCCGATCACGATACCGACAGTAAGGTTTATCAAAACGATGATGATACTTGCAATGGCATCGCCTTTGACAAATTTGCTAGCACCATCCATTGCTCCGTAAAAATCAGCCTCTTTGCCAACCTTTTCCCTTCGTTCTCGCGCTTGCTGTTCCGTAATCATTCCCGCATTTAAATCCGCATCAATGCTCATTTGTTTACCTGGCATGGCATCCAGTGTAAATCGGGCTGCCACTTCAGAAACACGTTCAGACCCTTTTGTGATTACGATAAATTGAATGATGATCAAAATCGTGAAAAGCACAAGCCCAACGATGATGTTGCCGCCGACAACGAAAGTCCCAAACGTTTCAACAACACCCCCTGCATCTCCTTTAGATAAAATAGCCCTTGTTGTTGATACGTTTAATCCGAGCCGGTATAACGTTAGCAGCAGCAATAAGGAAGGAAAGACTGAGAATTGAAGCGGTTCGGTCATATTCATGGAAATGAGCAAAACCAATAGTGCTAATGTAATATTTAAAATGATCAGGATACTAAGAAGCCAGGTAGGGAACGGGATAATTAACATGGCTATGATTAAAATGACACTTAACAAAACAGACATGTCCCTTACCGACATCGGCACTCCTCCTTTCCCTGCTGATTGCAGCTTTTTAATCAAATTCTCTGTGAAGAAATTTTATATTTGGCTTTTTGTTCGATATACGAAGGCAAGGATTTCGGCAACTGCTTTGAAAAATTCTTCCGGAATTGTATCGCCAATTTCAGCTTGGCTATACAGTGCCCTTGCTAATGGCCGGTTTTCAATAGTAATGACTTGATTCTCCTTTGCAACCAACTTTATTTTCTGCGCGGTAAAATCAACTCCCTTTGCAACAACGAACGGTGCGTCCCTTTTTTCCTCATCATATTT
>JAKACS010000261.1 GCA_021821235.1 Bacillota bacterium | reverse complement strand
ACTCTACATAATCTTGATTATGATCTAAAAGATTATCGTAACCATCATTCAAATCGTATAAGATTTTTATTTCCTCGTTAAAAATAACTTCCATCATATTATATGGAAGCCGATCCCGATCGAACGATCTCTGTTTTTCAATTTCTAATTCAATAATTCCTTGATGTTTTAGCATCAGAAAACCGGCAGTAATCTGATAAAGATGTAGAGGCACCTCTCCCAGTCTAATTAAGCATCTTATTTTAGGCATGATCGAACCCCTCAGTGTCAGGCTGTTTCCCTGCTACTCCTAAATTTTTTTACTCGTTTTAAATAAAATTCTTGAATCCAACTAGCTGAAATCGTGATGTCATAACCCCGTTCTTTAATGAACTTGATTGGATCCACTTTCGTGTTGGAATGTTGAATGATCATTTGCACCCATCTTTTTGGTGAATTTTTAATACTTTCATAATGAATAAGTCCAGCACCCATATTCACCTCATCGGAAATCACATCGGAAATCACACACGGAATACCTGCAGCTTGTGCTTCAATTAATGATACGGGTAAGCCCTCATGTAAAGAAGGAAAGACAAGAACATCCATCCCTTGGAGGATTCGATTTACATCGCTTCGAACTCCTAAGAATCGAACATTTGCTATCAAACCCATTTGGCGCACCTTTTTTTCAATGAAAGGTTTTAAGTTTCCATCTCCTACTAAAATCAATACTGAATGGGGTTTAAATTTAACGAATTTCGCAAAAATCTTAAGTAAAAAGATGTGATTCTTTTGTTCATTAAAGCGGCCAATGTGCCCTATTACAAACGTTTCATTTCCGATTCCTAGTTCCGCTCTCATTTTCTCTCTTATTTCTTTAGAGTATTGAAATTGTTTTAAATCAATTCCGTTTTTTATAATGGTTGCAGTCGTTGATTTTTTTCCAAATAGCCACTTTGCGGCATCCATAGAACAAGCAAACAATTCCGTTGCATTGGAAGGAATCAACTTTCCTGAATACCACTTATAGATTTTTGTTGCTATACCGCCTTCACTTTTTGTATTGTGGCTATGTGAAATTCGAACGGGTACTCCTGCCTTTTTCGCAGCCCGGAGTACCAAGCCGCTCATTTTATCTAAATGGGAATGAACGATCTGATAATGATTTTTAGTAAAAAAATTGGTCAATGCTTGAATGTATTGAAAATGACCAACCTCTGTAATGTAAGGGATTTTATGAATTTTCCCACCCAATTGAGTGATTTCAGGATCAAATACACCTTCTTTGCAGGTTAAAAAATCGAATTGAACCTTTGTTCGGTCGATATTTCTATACAAGTTCATAATCAGCGTTTCGGCGCCGCCGCGATTCATATTCACTACTACATGCAAAATTCTCATTGGGCTATCCAAACGGTTTTCCTCCTTTCTTTCATAAATTCTTGGTAAACAGCGTTCATTTCTCTGTGTACTTTTTGCAAACTATAAAAAGTATTGACTTTCTTTTGACCAAAAGCCCCAAATTGTTTCATTAAATCACGATTGGTGGTAATCAATTTTATTCGATGTGCAAACTCATCAACATCTTCTTTTTCAACCAGCCAGCCATTCTGATCTTGATCAACCAATTCCCGATGCCCGCGATTGTCGCTGGCGACAACCGGCAGGCCGCAGGCCATCGCTTCCATGATGTTGACGGGCAACCCTTCACGCAGGCTCGAAGCCACTGCAAGGTCACTTATTTTTAACAGCTGTTCAATATCTTGGCGGAAACCTAAAAACTCCACCATTTGCTCGACTCCAAGCTGTGCTGCTAGCTGTTTGCAGCCCAATAAAAGAGGACCATCTCCCGCAAGCAAGAGTTTTGCTTCTGGGATCTGGTCCTTTATTTTTGCCAATGCTTTAATCAACAGCTGTTGATGTTTATTTTTATTAAATTCGGCTGCGTAAAACAGTAAAACGTCTTGCTCTTGATAGCCAAACATTGCTCTTAATCTCCGTTTTTCCTCCGGGGAGATTGGGTGAAATCGATCTGTATTCACCCCAACTCCGTGCACATGCTTGATCTGATCCGCTTTAAACCGGTGCCTCAATGCCGTTTGAAAATCCTCCTCATTAATTGTGATCAAACAATCGGTCATCCTTGAGAGGATTTTTTCAATTGGATAATAAATAAGCCAGTTCAAAAGCGGTGCACCATGAAAAAAATGAAAGCCGTGTGCTGTGTATAAAACCTTTGTGCCATGCCCCCTTGCTTTTCGAGCCGCCAAACGGCCAAGAGCCCCACCCGTTGGGGTGTGGCAGTGGATCAATTTATAATGATTCTCGTTAATCCGTTCTTTTAGTTCCCGGTAGGCGCGAACATTTCCGCGATGAAACGGAAACCGTTGAATCGGGATTGTAAACTTCTTGTCAACATACGGCAGATCCAGTGAGCCGGATGCTGCTACATGGACTTCCCATCCTTGCTCTTTAAACCATTTTAAATAAGGCAGATGAAAAGCTTTGAAATGATAATCGACCGTCGCAACAAAAAGAACTTTATCTGCCATCAGACTCAGCCTTTTGTCCGCTCTTTCATCAGTTCTTTCTCGAGAACCTCTGAAAGATAATGAATTAACTCTGGGCGCAAATCCTCGCGCTGCAAGGCAAACTCAATTGTTGTCTGAATGAAGCCCATTTTTTCACCGACATCATAGCGCGTTCCTTCAAAATCATACGCATAGACCGCTTCAAACTGATTCAATGCCGAAATTGCATCGGTCAGTTGAATTTCGCCGCCAGCGCCAGGACGTTGCTCACCTAAAATTTCGAAAATTTTTGGGCTTAAGATGTAGCGTCCAAGAATAGCGAGATTGGACGGTGCATCTTCCTGCTTCGGCTTCTCAACAAGGCTGTTGACACTGTAAAAACGGTCGCCAATCGCCTGAGCATCAACAATTCCGTAACGGGAAACTTCCTCATCTGCTACAGACTGCACACCTAGAATGGTGGCATTGTATCTTTCGTATTGTTCCATTAACTGCTGCAGGCACGGTTTTTTCGCCTGGACAATGTCATCGCCAAGCAGCACTGCAAACGGCTCATCGCCAATGAATTTACGCGCGCACCAAATCGCATGCCCTAAGCCTTTTGGCTCTTTTTGGCGGATATAGTGAATATCTACCAACTTCGACGATTTTTGCACTTCATCGAGTAAATCCATTTTCCCTTTTTCTAATAGATTGTGTTCTAGCTCAAAGGAATTGTCGAAGTGGTCTTCAATTGCCCGCTTTCCTTTTCCGGTCACGATAATGATATCCTCAATCCCGGAGGCAACCGCTTCTTCGACAATATATTGGATCGTCGGTTTGTCAACAATCGGCAGCATTTCTTTTGGCATCGCTTTTGTGGCGGGAAGGAATCTCGTTCCTAACCCTGCTGCAGGTATAATCGCTTTTCGTACTTTCATCAAATAACACTCCTTTAGACTGAAACGGACAATAATGGTTTTGTCGTTGCTTTATTATTGGCAAGATGAATTAATTTTTCCTTAAGTTCCTGTGGATCCATGTTTTCAAATGTCGCGATAATTTCTTCAATTTCCTCTAAAAAAAGCTCCGCTTTCTTGCCAATATAGATTTTCGGATAAATTTGCTGCTCATGAATCTCATCGGGCTTCAGCAATTCTTCAAACAGTTTTTCTCCCGGCCTGATTCCCGAATATTCAATGCCGATCTCTTCCACTATGTTTCCGGACAGCTTTATTAAATTTTTGGCCAAATCAACAATTTTCACAGGATCACCCATGTCTAATACGAATATTTCGCCGCCTTTTGCCAAGGAACCAGCTTGAATCACAAGCCGGGAAGCTTCTGGGATGGTCATAAAATAGCGTACCATATCCGGATGGGTGACGGTAACTGGACCGCCTTTTTCAATTTGCTTTTTAAACAAAGGAATAACACTGCCGCGGCTCCCAAGGACATTCCCAAAGCGAACAGCAACAAACTTGGTGGTACTTTCTTGGTCCAAGTGCTGGATCATCATCTCGGCCAGCCGCTTTGTTGCCCCCATGACACTTGTCGGATTGACCGCTTTGTCAGTCGAAATCATCACAAATGTTTTTACACCGTTCCAGCTGGCTGCTTGAGCAGCATTGATCGTGCCAATCAAATTATTTTTCACCGCTTCCCCCGGATTGCCTTCCATTAATGGAACATGCTTGTGTGCGGCTGCATGGTACACAACATCGGGATGATAGGCGCTCATTACTGCCATGATTCTCTTGCTATCCTGCAAGTCCGCAATGACTGGCACAACTTGAATAGCCGCATTCGCACATCTTTCTCTTAGTTCCATTTCAATAGTATAAATGCTGTTTTCCCCATGACCGACCAAAATCAGCTGTTTTGGGGTGAACTTCACAATTTGCCGGCAAATTTCCGAGCCAATTGAACCACCAGCCCCGGTAACGAGCACGACCTTACTAGTAATATATTCCGAAATGCTCTCGATGTCCAATTGAACCGGTTCTCTTCCCAACAAGTCTTCCACTTCGACATCACGAAACTGCTGGACGGATACTTTCCCTGTCATTAAATCTTCAAGCATTGGCAAAATTTGCGTCTTCGCTACCGTTTTGGCGCATTCTTGAAAAATAACGTTCATCTCTTTTCGGCTAAGAGAAGGAATCGCGATCACAATATGATCAATATGTAATTCTCGAACCGCCTGCTCAATTCCTGCAACCCCGCTAATAACCGGGATGCCTAAAATATCAAGCTTATGCTTTTTTTCGTCATCATCAATAAACGCTACGGGTAGGAGCCCAGCATCTTTATTGGTTTTTAACTGCCTTGCTACCATCATCCCAGCCGATCCAGCACCAACAATCAGCGTTCTTTTTTGATTGTTTGCTTGATTGAGAACAGAATCGCGATAGATTCGCCAGCAAAAGCGCGATCCGCCAATCAAGAGAATATTCAGCAGCCACGTCACCATCAGCATGCGAAAATAAATTCGCAAAAAAATCAGCTCCTGGATCATTCCAGCAGCAACCAGGGAAAAAGTGACGGTTTTCAGAATGATCATTAGTTCCCCGACACTGGCATATTCCCATGCTTTTTTGTAGAGTCTGTATCTTACAGAAAAAAAATGATGGCTGAACAAGATGGCGATTGAACTGATCACAACAGGAAAAGTAAGAACAAAAATCGTGGCATTCACTAAAAAATGACTAAAATAAATGGCCGTTAGCACAATACATGAATCAATAAGGATAAAAAATGATAATCTTTGTCTATATGTCATAGCCTCTCCCCCTTCAATCATCATTAAAAACTTTAATCATACTCTCTCTCTAAAAAGAACATGATTAAAGTTTTTAGGTAAATACGGGCATCTAACCCATCCTCACATCACACTCTCGACGACTGGCATCTAAGGTTTTTAAACCCACAGTATGACCGAGTGCCTCCATTGCTAATGGTTAGGAGACATCACCAACATGTTCTTAATAGAGAACTAATGGAGTAAAAAAAAATTACTGATTCAGCACAGCAC
>JAKACS010000260.1 GCA_021821235.1 Bacillota bacterium | reverse complement strand
ACTTTTGGCTGCTGATCTGGATGATTCTTACGCCCATTTTCACATGGGCCATTTACAAAATTCAGAAGTCTAGGGGGGAATTAGAACAATGAAGGGGAATTTAACCGCTCTTATTATTACTTCCGTTATCGTCTTGATGGTCATCGGTGTTGGTTTTTTCGCAGGCCGAAGCAAAGAATCACGCAGTTCGGTTGAGGAATGGTCCGTTGGCGGCCGCCGCTTAGGAAGCTTATTCGTTTGGTTTCTTATTGGTGCGGATGTTTATACAGCATACACCTTTTTAGGTTTAACAAGTTCTGCTTACACAGGCGGAAGCATTGCGTTTTTTGCCACACCTTACGTCGTACTCGCATACCCGCTTGCCTATTTCTTTTTGCCGAAAATTTGGAAGGTTGGAAAAACCCATAATTATACAACGCTTGCCGATTACATTAAAGGTCGTTTTGACAGTAAATTATTCTCGGTATTGATCGCAATTAACGGTGTGCTTATGCTAATTCCGTATATCGACTTACAGTTAAGCGGCATCCAGGACACACTACGAGTTGCCGGCACGGGTTATATTAATATCACCTTTGTCGTTGTTGTCTCATTCTTGCTTGTTGCTTTTTATACGTTCTTCGCTGGAATTAAAGCCCCGACGTATACGGCAATCGTTAAAGATATTTTAGTCTGGGTCATTATGTTGTACATGGTTGTGACCATTCCGATGATTCAATTCGGCAGCTGGGGTTCCATGATGCAAGCAGCCATCACACAAGCACCTGATAAACTCACCTTGCCGACTTCTGGTCCAAAAGGGATGCTTTGGTTCTCTACTGCGGCGCTGATCTCAGCAATGGCACTGTTCATGTGGCCGCATACGGCAACCGGTGTGTTTAGTTCCAAAAGCGGGGCATCCTTACGAAAAAATGCCATTGTCTTACCATTCTACAACATTGTGCTAATGCTCGTTACCTTTTTAGGGATTGCCGCATTTTTAGTGATTCCAAAAGGAACGGATCCGCGGTTTGCTTTCTTGGAGCTGATTCGGACCTCCTATGGCGGGACAATGCAAGGCTTTGCCTATTCGACGATTGCACTAGCATCTTTAGTCCCTGCTTCAATTATGGCCATTGGGGCCTCAAGCCTTTTTGCCAACAATATCTATCGTGATATGATCAATCCGAAGGCTTCCTCTAAGCGCATGACATTGGTTACTCGCTACATGGTCTTTGTGGTGATTGGACTGGCGTTATTATTTGGCTTGTTATTCCCGAATGCCCTGATTTCCTTGCAGTTAATGGGCGTATCCGGTATCGTGCAAATTTTCCCAGCGGTTGTCTTCAGCCTCTACTGGAGAAAGCTTTCAAAAGAAGCGGCTTTATCCGGATTTATCGCAGGGATGGTGGTAGTCTTCACCCTTTATGCAACCCATCAATCGTTTGGCGTGTATGAAGGTTTCTGGGGACTTGTCGTCAACATTCTCGTTCTAGTCGTGCTAAATCCGATCTTTGCCAAAAAAGCAGAAGGACGAAACAACCCTGTGATCGAAACATTGTTTGGCAAAAATAATGCCAAATCAGCATTTGAACGGAAAGTTGGGTAAAAAATAAAAGGATGTAAAATCGGCATCCGATTTTACATCCTTTTTTTACGCAAATGGATAGAAATAAAAGGTCAATTCCCCAACGATAATCCCTGTGATCATGCCGAAAAATACTTCAACCGGTTTATGCCCAAGCAACTCTTTCAATTTCTTCCTTGACTCCGCGTTTGTTGGGTGCGGGTCTTTTAATGCTTCCATTAACCGATTAAAATCCGCCAGTAATTGATTTAAAATTTCCGCATGAAATCCAGCCTGCCTCCGCACACCAGTGGCATCATACATCACGATCGTCGACAGGACCGCACTAATGGCAAACTCATTTGAAGAAAATCCCGATGTCAGACCGATGGCTGTCGCAAGTGCCACAATCGTTGCTGTATGCGAGCTTGGCATGCCGCCTGTACTAAACATCAATCTCCAATTAAATTCTCTCGTTGCAAAAAAATGAATCGGTATTTTGACTACTTGGGCAATCAGCATGCCCAATAGCGCCGCAAACAGTGGATACGATAACACCATGTTGTCCTCCCCTTGATCTTACAGAAATGTATAGTTTTATTTTACTTTGTATAAATAAATCCGCCAATACGCATCCTTTGAATCAAAAACTTTTTGTAGTTCTAGTTGGTTTTCTGCTGCATTTTTAATCGGAACAGAAGAAAGGACATAATCCCCACCCATCTGCTTAAGAACGTCTGTCTTCAGTTCCAAACGGTTAATGACCTTTTTCGAATTCTTGGAAAACTGATAATGTTGCCCTAGTTCGCTGGAAAATACATAAAGCCGGCCGCCCCAATCGTCAAAATAGGTTTGGAGCGATTTGCTTTTTGCAAGCTCTGGAGCAATCATCTCCCGAAATTGATGCTTATAGGACAGCGGGTAAAAATTATTATACGTATCAAGAGTATACATCCCGTTATACTGCGCAATGGCCGGATGCAGACCGATGCTGACAACCCGGTAGTCCTGAACCGGTTTGCCAATAAATTTTTTGATCGCATCAAATTCCTTTACTGCATAAAATTGGCCAAATGACGGCGAATTTCGGTAATAGATTTGTTCATTTGACGGGATTAAGACCGCTAGCTGCAAAACAACCAACATACCGATCAGCAGCCGCCAGTGTTTCTTTCCTACCAACTGCCAAACGATTTGCATCGACACAGCAAACAAAATGTAAATCACCATCGGGTGTAAATAATGGTACCGCGAAAAATTAAAGGTATTTAATATACTGAATTTTTGTTTTAGCGGAACCCAGCCTTCATACCACCAAAAGGCATACCAAACGGACAGCAAAAAGTTAGCAAGATGCAGGCCGATAAACAGTTTCTCCTGCTTCCATTTTTTTTGAACAAGCACAATGACGAGCACAATGAGTGATAAAGGCAAAATAATATACTGATAGAGCGTTGGATCTTGGTAATGCCCGACCACATAATTTTTGAAAATTAACCGGATGGTGGCAGCGAGACTATTCTTCGATTCCAAAAACTCCGAGCGGTTCGTTTTTTCCGTTGAAAAAATAAGCGAGACAAACTGCCGGTATTCAATCAGCAAATAAATCAGGGTCATATAGGCAATCGAAAAAAACAAGCGCCACTGTGCCTTTTTTGTTCTAATCACTTCGACAAGCCAAAAGACGCCCATCGCGCTTAAAAAGAAGAAAAAGCCTAACATAAACGTCGAATAAAAAGGCAAAAGGGTTAGCGTTAATAGACTTCTGCCGAGTTGCCGCCGATTGTAGATATTCAAAAAGGCCCATAACGCAAATGGCATTCCCAGAGTGCTTGCCATTCCATTAGCCCAAAAAGGCGTTAAGGCAAAGGTTAATGCAGCACCGACACGGATGATGCCCTGGTCTTCATCTTTAATTACATATCGTTTTAATAATAAATACATTCCCACAAAAGCGATAAAGCGAGAAATCGCTTGATTCAGTCCATAAGCCGTTTCTGCGGGGAAAAAGTGAAACAACTGGACAATTCCATAGTATTCAGAATATAATGCGTTTCTTAATAAATGTCCGTTGATAATCTGCGGAATATTCGCATCAATCGAACCAAACAGCTGTCCGCTGTCCATCAGCACTTTGTACCAGGCAATATTGGAGTCCATATTGTCTAAGACCCGCATATGGGCCTGTTCCCCGAGGATAAAGTACGGCGCAACCCAAAGGACAATAATCAGCAGCGCAACGGTAATATACATTTTCTCCTTTTTCCATAATCCTATAAATCTAGATCGTCCCATAATTACCTCGATTCCTTTTTCATAATCTATAACCATTCGACCGATTTAGCTGACGATTCGCCTAGTTTAACGACTGACGTCTTCACTTTTCACAGTCATATTCCGCGCGTTTTGATGCCTATTCCGCGAATCTTTGAACGGATTCCGCACGTTTTAGCCCTGATTCCGCGACTTTCACAATTTATTCCGCGACTTTCACAATTTGTTCGCTTATCCAGTCTACCAAAAACCCGCCATCATTACTAAAAAGACACAACCATTCGACAAAAAGTTCATCCCACAACACCATTTTTTCCTTGTTACACGCAAAAAAACCTCGGCTCTCGTTAAATCGAACCAAGGTTTCCACTATCAGTGTTCTCGTACCATTTTATTTTTCACGATTCAATTGTTTCGCGCAGGCGGATCAGCAATCTGGCCGGCGAAATAGTGCGGCACTGGCAGATGCCAGTCCAAATTGCTTTTCGCCGTTGCCACCGAATCATCAAACTGTGCCATGAAACATCCCCCCAGACTATTTGTCTCAATTATATCAAAATTTAAAAAAGAAACCCCGCAGCTGCGGAGTGATCAGTAATTCATTTAACATTTTAAACGATAATTCACTCCTATACTTTCCATATCAAGGGATTAAAATAGTCCTTTTGACCCAATCGTTTCGTTTGAACGCAAAGAAACTGAGACGCATGATCCGCCTCAGTTTGATTTGATTGCAAATGCTACTAAATGCTATTGCCTGTTCTGTTCTGCAAAACGTGTTTTCACTCGTCTGATTTGCCCAATATGGCCTTCGACATGTTCGATGGAATGTTCCAAAATCTCTTTAAACGTTTGCGGTCCAGCAATAGTATGGGTTCCAATCCGCAAATAATCTTGTTCTGTTAATTTTTGGATAATTGGCAGAAAGCTTTCGCGCATTGATTTGAATAGCTGAAGATACAATTGGTGATCTAGTTGTTGGGAATGCAGGCGATCCGTCCATAACTCTTGATCAAAAGCAGTCAGAATCGGATTTTCCTCTGCCAAAACCGCCTTCATCCGGTGAATATGTACCAGCTCTGCATCTGCAACATGAATGATAATTTCCCTGATGCTCCAGCTAGTTTCGGATGGTTTAAACAATAGCAGTTCTTCTGAAAGGCCATCCACTTCATTTAAAAGCTTAGAATACCCTTGTTGGTATTGTTCAATTCGTTGTTCCATTGAATATCACTCCCCTTTTACTTTGATTATAGCAGACTTCGATAGATGGATAAGTGAAATTAGAGTCATGGTTATGGGGAATGAATAGTGTTGGCCAAAAAAAAATGACAAGGCTATGATGATAAAAAACAGATTTTAATAAAGCCGTTTTTTATCCTAATATGCAGTAAGTTTCGAGTGGTTTACATTTTGATTCACCAAAATTGGACGAATAAAAAAAAGACATGTCTATGAAATCGCAACGTTTTCTCTCTTCCCAACTTAAAGTTGAAGATGGCCTCTAATCTTTGCTAATTCTCTTTCATTTCTAGCTGTTTTTTCCCAAGTATGTTCTTGATCTAAGAGAATGTCAGTTAATGTTTTCTGAATTTCGGAAAACTGCTTTTCATTTTCATTTCGATTAATTTGTAGCTCATCCTTCACTTCTTGAAGGCCATTCTTCATTTCTTGAAGTTCGCTTTTCATTTCTTGCTGCTCTTTCTTTACTTCTTGAAGTTCG
>JAKACS010000259.1 GCA_021821235.1 Bacillota bacterium | reverse complement strand
AGGGAAATTCCCGCGGATAAACGGCCAAACTCCGCGGATAAGAGTCCGCGGCAGACCGAAATACGGATGAACAAACCAAACTCCGCGGATAAACCATTTCAAGATAAGAAAATAGTTAGTCGGTTTAGCGATTTTCCCGCAATCTTCCTGTTCCTCCTGCCAGCAAGTGAGATTTAAAGATCATCCAGTAACAGAGGAAAATTATACCGATGAAACCGAGACTAATGAGTACACCCATTCTTTGAGTCGCATGGAGCAAACCGCCCGAAACAGCGACAAGGATAAATCCGATTCCTAAATAGGATGTAATAGGATAGCCAATCATTTTAAACGTAGCTTTTTGCTGATAGTGCGGACGCAATTTGATTTGCGAAGAAAGAATGATTGTCCAATTGAGAATCAGCATCACCCCTGCAGCTGTTGTGATCGATTCATAAATCGAACCTGGCAAAATAAATGCAAACACAAGGAAAACGGCTAGTGCGATTCCTGTCAGAAAGAGTGATTTGACCGGGATCCCCTTCCTGTTTTTACCGGCAAACGTTTTCGGAGCAGCACCATCTTCTGCCAAGGAAATCAGGATATTGGTAACCGAGAAGAGGGCGCCAACCATGGTGGAGAAAGCAGCACTGATAATAATGATGTTAAAAATTGAATCAAGATAAGGGATATTGAACGTTCTTAACGCGGTGACAAAGGGACTTTTCGAAACATCAATTTGTCGCCAGGAAACCATGTACAAAGCAAAGAAAATCGAAAGGATATAGACCGATGTGAGTGCGATTAACATGCCAATACCTGCTTTTGGAACTTCTTGTTTATTTTTTAATTCAGAAGAGGCAATTCCGACAACCTCGATCCCTCCGTAGGAAAAAAAGACAAAAATTAAAGCAGCCCACATTCCTGTTAAACCAGTGGGAGAAAAATTACTGAAAACATTCTTTTCACTTAACGAAACAGCATGCGGAGAAATGACATGGGTAAAGAGAAGAACACCGAATACGATAAATACAATTAACGTTGAAAGTTTGATAACGGCAAACAGCGATTCAATTTTACCGAAATTTTTCACACCTAATAAATTGATTCCGAAAGCAATTACTGTATAGAGAACCGTGAAAATCCATAACGGGACATGGGGAAACCAAAAACGGGTGAAGGTTGCCAAAGCAACTACCTCGCTTGACATAATTAACACGCCTGCGAGCCAATACATCCAGCCGGAGGCAAAACCCATTGCATTTCCAAATGCCATTTTCGCATATGTACGAAAGGAACCGGATGCAGGCTGCGTAACCGTCATTTCTGCTAATGCACTAAAGACAAAAAATGCAGTAATTCCGCCAATTAAATAATTTACCAAAATGGCAGGGCCGGCAATTTGAATGGAAAGGCTTGTTCCGAGGAAGAATCCGGCGCCGATAATCGAACCGATTCCGATCAGCGAGAGCTGCCACCAGTACAGTCCTGTTGCCTTTCCTCTTTGTTCGTTCTCCATTTTTTTATGCTGTACCTTTTGTTTCACGACATGATCGTTTTTCATATGGAAAATCTCCTTTCAAAAATGCATTTTCTCCTATAGCATTCTCCGTTTTTACTGTTGCCATGAAAATTTTTAGGCCAATCATTTGAATCCTTATTTTAAGAAAAATAAAATAGAGACGATGCACATGATTGGAGGGATTTTAGATGATCGGTTTTATTGGTTTAGGAATTATGGGAGGCAGCATGGCTGAAAACTTGGTAGAAAAAGGGTTCGAGCTTGTTGTCCACAATCGGACAAAAGACAAGGCAGAAGCGCTAATTAAAAAGGGTGCAAAGTGGGCCGATTCACCGCAGAAGGTGGCTGAACAAGCAGAAATCGTTTTTACTATGCTGGCGAATCCTCAAGTTGTTGAAGAGGTGGCTTTGAGCGAAAACGGATTTCTGCACCATTTGGCAGAAGGAAACTTGTGGGTAGATTGCAGCACCGTTGATCCCACTTTTTCACGAAGAATGGCGACTGAAGCAGTAAAAAGAGGTGTCCGCTTTATCGATGCCCCGGTAACCGGTTCAAGAGTGCCGGCGAAGCAGGCAGAACTTGTCTTCTTAGTGGGTGGCAACCAAGAGGATTTAAGTGAAGTCAAGCCAATGCTTCAAGCAATGGGAAAAGAGATTTCGTACCAGGGTGAAGTTGGTAAAGGAACGACGATGAAAGTGATCATAAATTTAATGCTTGCCCAATCAATGGCTGCATTTGCGGAGGCCGTCAGCTTAGGGGAGGCACTTGGACTGGAGAAAGAAACAGTTGTCAATACTCTGTTGAACGGGCCGACAACCGCTCCCTTTTTAAAAGGGAAGAAAGACAAGGTGATGAACAGAGATTTTTCAGCCGATTTCCCGCTTGAACATATGCAAAAAGACCTCCAGCTTGTTGCACAGGCTGCCTTTGAGCACAACATCGCTTTACCGATTGCCAATGTAACAAAAGAAGCCTACATGCAAGCGAAGCAAAAAGGATTTGGCAAACAGGATTTTTCTTCTATTTACAAATTGTTTTCTAAAAAAGATAATTGAGAAAGCAGCCCAATAGCGGCTGCTTTTATTGATTAGTCTGTAAATGGCACGGAAGAACTAGTTATAGAGTTTTTATTCGAGCGTTTTCCCCACCATGTAGCTAAAATTGGGCCGGAAATATTGTGCCAAACGCTAAAAATCGCACTCGGCACAGCTGCTAAAGGTGAGAAGTAAGTCAGAGCTAGAGCCGCACCAAGACCTGAATTTTGCATGCCGACTTCGATTGAAATCGCTTTTTGCGAACTAAAGTCAAGTTTCAGTAATTTTGCAGCAAGAAAGCCGAAAAGCAATCCTAATACATTGTGTAATGCCACCACACCAAGAATCAATAGTCCGGTTTCAGCAATTTTGCCGGCGTTTACCGCGACGACAGCAGAAGCGACTGCAACAATCCCAACTACAGATACTAATGGAAGGACAGAGACGCTTTTTGCAACTTGCTTTTTAAATAAAAGCTTAACGATAATTCCAAGTACTATAGGAACTAAAACGATTTGTGCAATCGAAACAAACATTGAACTAGCAGAAACCGGAAGCCATTTGCTGGCTAATAATAAGGTTAATGCAGGGGTTAAAATAGGTGCTAGCAATGTTGAAATGGATGTAACGGCGACAGAAAGTGCAGTATTTCCTTTTGCCAAAAAGGTCATTACGTTGGATGCTGTACCCCCAGGGCAACATCCTACTAATATAACACCTACGGCAATTTCTGGTTCAAGTTGAAACAAATTGGCCAATCCAAATGCCAGAAGCGGCATAATAATAAATTGAGCTAAAACGCCTATTAAAACACTTCTCGGTGCTTTAAAAACCGCTTTGAAGTCACTCGGTGAAAGGGTCAAGCCCATGCCAAACATAATGATACCAAGCAGCAGAGTGATATGTGGAGCAATCCATGTAAATCCGCTGGGATAGAAAAAACTTAGTGCCCCAAAGAAAATTACCCAAAGTGCAAAGGTGTCTCCTGTAAATTTACTTACTCTTTCAATTGTTTTCATTGCAATTCCCCCTTTACAACTTAATTATATGTAATATTCTAAATATTTCAATATAATTTTAATATTTATTAATAGATGCTTGCGGATAAGATTTTTGTAAATTAACACAATAGACATAAACAAGCTTTTTAAATAAATTTATTTTTCTAAAAACGTTGCAATCTTAAAAAAATTGTTATATTATGTCGATATGTTTCGAATTTGATCGTATTTGTCAGAATGTTTTGTAAATTAGGAGGCACATCATGAATTTATTTAGAAAAAAATCCATTACGGATCTTATAAAAGAGACCGGGCAAAAGAATGCCGCTCTGAAGAAAGAATTAGGGGCATTTGATTTATCCATGCTTGGTATCGGGGCAATTATCGGTACTGGGATATTCGTTTTGACGGGGGTTGCAGCTGCAGAACATGCAGGACCTGCGTTAATTCTTTCCTTTATTTTATCTGGACTGGCCTGTGTGTTTGCGGCTCTTTGCTACGCGGAGTTTGCGTCGACTGTTCCGGTATCTGGAAGTGCGTATACGTATAGTTATGCAACCTTTGGTGAACTGATTGCCTGGATTTTAGGCTGGGACTTAATTTTGGAATACGGCCTTGCGTCGTCTGCTGTTGCCAGTGGATGGTCAGGTTATTTTCAAGGCTTGCTTGCAGGATTTGGCATTCATTTTCCGAAAGCATTAACGAGCGCGTATGATCCGGCCAATGGCACGTTTGTGGATGTTCCGGCGATTTTAATTGTGCTGCTCATTACCTTTTTATTAACTCAAGGTGTTAAAAAATCAGCAAAATTTAATTCGATCATTGTCATTGTAAAATTAGCGGTTATCTTGCTTTTTATTGCAGTTGGAGCATGGTATGTGAAACCGGCAAACTGGACACCGTTCATGCCGTTTGGCTTTTCAGGGGTTGCAACCGGGGCTGCGACAGTATTTTTTGCCTATATTGGATTTGATGCCGTATCAACTGCTGCCGAAGAAGTGCGAAACCCGCAGCGGAATATGCCGATTGGAATTATTGCTTCATTATTAGTTAGTACGATTTTGTACATTATTGTCTCAGGAATTCTGACCGGAATTGTTCCTTACCAAAATCTTAATGTGAAAAATCCGGTCGCCTTCGCGTTAAATTATATCCACCAAGATTGGGTGGCGGGATTTATTTCCGTTGGAGCGATTGCCGGAATTACAACCGTGCTGCTTGTGATGATTTACGGTCAAACACGCCTATTCTATGCAATCAGCCGCGATGGCCTGCTGCCGAAGGTTTTCTCTAAGGTTGACAAAAAGAAACAGACACCAATTGTTAATTCGTGGATTACTGCATTCCTTGTTTCCATTTTTACCGGATTTGTTCCATTAAGCAAGCTGGCTGAATTAACCAATATTGGCACACTGTTTGCATTTATGACCGTGTCTGTTGGAATTTTGTACTTGCGGAAAACAAAAGACGCGCCGAAAACAGGTTTCAAGGTTCCATTTGTTCCATGGATTCCAATTCTCTCGTTTTTATTCAGCGGCTATTTGGCATTGCAATTGCCAGCATTGACATGGATTAGCTTCTTTATCTGGCTTGTCATTGGTCTGTTTGTATACTTTGGCTATGGGCGCAAACATTCCACCTTAAACGAGCCGATGCAGCAAATGCGCAAAATCGGATAACGCGTCTTTCTGAAAAGCTTGGCATTTGCCAAGCTTTTTTTTGGAAACTTATCAATAGCGTAATTTTTTGTATTGTTGAAATTGTAAAATTAATATTAAAAATATAACCAAAGATGACAAAATGAGGTCATTACGGAGCGTAGCGTATGGTGCCCGAAAAGGAGGCAAACTCGCAAAAACGGGAATCAAAGCGAGTGTGTGATTCCCTAAAAGGAGTTGAACTTGTAAAAGCGGTAATCAAAGCGGGAGCGAGCTCTTCCCTATCGCTAAAGGATGAAAATGTTCACGAAGAAAAAACCAGGCACAAGGCCTGGTTTTCACAATTTAAACGAGCTTTT
>JAKACS010000258.1 GCA_021821235.1 Bacillota bacterium | reverse complement strand
ATTGCGATGGCTCTGCTCCTCCCGATACATCTTTCAACACTTGAAGTGGTGAGGTTGTTTCCAAATAGCGGATTAATTTTCCTTCTTGTGACTTTGGTTCATCGTGCTGGGTGCGGTGGGCAACAGGCTGGATGCGCTCGACAAGGCTTGGGAGCTGATCCTCGTGCAAAAATTGATACCAATCGCGAGCAGCTTTACGCAATTCTTCGATATCAATTTCGTTTTCTTCATTTACCGCGCTCAACAAGATGTTTTTCATTTGAATGGGGTCAATTTTATAAAGGAAAGCAAGATTGTTTATCGCATCCTTTACCTTGCTGGTTAAGGCTTTTTTTGGAATAAGCGCTTCGTTTAACCCGGCTTCGAGTAAATCGAAATCAAAAGTTCCAGCTCCGAGCTGTATGGCAGATGGTTCGGTACGGCCGATAAATTCCTTGCCCGTCTCCGTCTCTAAATCAGCGGCCCGGTCTTGCAAATAGTGAAGGCTTCCGGGCGTCGCAGATTCAAACACATCCTGAAACGCTTTTGTTACTTCCTGAAATCCGTCCTGGTCCCGAATTTGATCGCTAAAGAATCGCTTCAAGCGGCCAAAGTGATTTTTGCCTATTTTCCGATATAAAAAAATGTTTAACATTCCATCAAGGAAATATTGTTCAGGGGTTAATGGCGGCTGCAATTCATAAATAAAAGACCGTTCTTCTTCATCATTTTTTACAAACGTCTTTAACAATCCGATCCCTTCCAGTTTTAGCCGCGCTTCATAGATCTCTTTTAAATTTAAGTTCAATACGTTCATCAAAAGGTGATGAGAAGAGGAATTTGACCACAAGCGATTTTCTTCTAATTCCGTCCAAAGGGTGATATACAAACTGATGCAAACAGGGCCAACCAATGGCTGGTATAAATAAGTCAGCACTTTGCGGTCATAATCATGCAGCAAACCATTTGCGGCCACCGTATACCGGTCAATTGGTAAGATTTCCTGCCAATGCTGCCCCATAGCTTTCTACCTCTCTTTATGAGCAAAGGAGCCAAAGATTTCTTTAGCCCCTTATGATTTCTCTTTTTTTATTAATTCTTTTAATTCTTCGATAAAGACATTGATATCTTTAAATTGACGGTAAACCGATGCAAACCTTACATACGCGACCTCGTCGACCCGGGCAAGCCTGTCCATCACCATTTCCCCGATGTCTTCGCTCTTCACTTCGGAAACCCCTTGACTGCGAAGTTCCTTTTCGACCTCATGGGTAATGTCCTCCAGTTCTCTTAAAGCAACCGGCCGCTTTTCACAGGCTTTTATTAGGCCGCGCAAAATTTTATCACGGCTAAATTCTTCGCGGGTTCCTTCTTTTTTAACGACAATCAGCGGAATATCTTCAATTTTTTCAAATGTCGTAAACCGGTAGCCGCATTGTTCACATTCGCGTCTTCGTCTCGTTGCCCGCCCCTCATCAACTGGCCGGGAATCAAGCACACGAGTACCATAATTTTGACATGAAGGGCATTTCATAACCAATCAACTCCCATATGCAATCGCCTGCGCCATACTTGTGCATAATTCCATAAAAAAAAGAGGCTGTGACGGATTTCCAACTTGTGAAATAGTTGGTTTTTTAACGATAAATTCATCCCTTTTCGGGGATTTTTTTTAAAATACCTCTATGAATAGTTTATAAAAAACGATTGGCGAATACAAGCTTGACCATTAGCAGAAGTTTCGTCAGCGTGATCGAAACTGCCGGCACGCTAAGCGTTTTTTCCAGTGCCGAGATACGTATGAAGCTTATTGAGGCGCTCATAGTATGTGATGATTCTTCGTTTCAACAATGGATAAGTTCCAAAAACTGAAAACCTATCGGTAGAAAGGGTAAAATCGACCGATGTTTCCAACGGTCTTGGTGAGATGACCGTGGCGACAAGAAAACACGGAAATGGTTTGCTGATTTCAACCGCTATTTCTCCATGATCTTTTGAAACGGTTGTAATGCGGCAGTCCGCATCTTTACGGAATAGTTCTTCGATAGACTGAAACATCTGATTGAAATTCGTTTTGTAATAATGGGTGCGCAGCCCCTCATCGCGCTGATGATCCGACGTCTCGACTTGCTTTTTAAAACGCAGGAATAAATCTGAAACAGCCATAACAATCCTCCATTCGTCATCTTTCTATTAGTTTACGACAAATATGTAAAAAGAACAAAAGGCACAAGCGCCTCGGCTAGTCCCGCCAAACATAAGTCCTTAAGCTGTTGTCATTATCATCATAAACCATTAAAAAAAGGATGTATCGCTACATCCCCGGAATTTTCATTTTGTATTAAAAATTAAAGAACTTTAGCCTGCTTTACTTCGACAGGTCCCATGCCGCGTGGAATTTCAATGTTCTCACGCGTTTCAGCTCCCAAAGCTTCAGCAATAAAATCAGCCGCAATATTCGGATTTAAATCACCGCAAGTATACACATCAATGCTGGCATATCCATGTTCAGGGAAGCTGTGAATCGTCAAGTGTGATTCTGAAATAATTACGACCCCGCTAACACCTTGAGGCGCAAACTTATGAAACGCAACCTCGCGAATTTCAGCACCTGATTTAAGAGCAGCTTCAACGAAAGTTTGCTCAATAAACTCCATATCATTCAGCTTTTCAAAATCGCAACCCCACAACTCGGAGATTACGTGCCGTCCCATTGTTTCCATATTCATTTCCCCCTTCAGGATTTTCGCTGCATTCTTGAAATCGTCTGTTGACGGTAAGTTGGTCACTACCACGGGGGAAAGTTAGTCCAAAGAGGTCCTAACCCTTTAAGTAATGAATCGCTCCCTAATTTCAAGAAGTTCACGATGACTAGTATACTTGGTTTATATTTTTTTTGCAACCTATCAAACTAAATTTTTTAAAACAAAGAAGCGCTGCCTAAAGGCAACGCTCTTTATCTCGCCTTAACGGGCAGTAAGTCCCTACCTCCATCCTTGGAAAAAAACCAAGAAGCACAAGGTGTGGAATAACTGCCCGTAAAAGCCCAATTGATTCAACTAACAATCAGTGGAGGGAAGAACATCCCACTGATTGAAGTTTCACTTATCCAACTTTCACATGTGAAGGTTTAACTATTTCATTGGCAACGTATTGAGCGAGGTCAACCACTCTTGAGGAATAACCCCACTCGTTGTCATACCATGCAAGTACTTTCACTTTATTTGTTCCCATCACCATTGTCGAAAGCCCGTCGATAATAGCAGAATGATCATTTGTATTGAAGTCGACTGACACCAAGGGTTCCATTGTCAACCCAAGAATTCCTCTTAGCGAGCCCCTTGATGCTTCGATAAATGCTGCATTAACCTCATCTGCAGTAACATCTGTCCTTAAATCAACGACCAGATCCACCAATGAGACATTCGGTGTTGGAACCCTTAATGCCATGCCATGGATTTTTCCTTTTAATTGCGGCAAAACAAGTGCCAACGCTTTGGCAGCTCCCGTTGTCGTTGGAATAATCGATTGCGCACACGCCCGCGCTCTACGCAAATCTTTATGCGGATTGTCGATATTTCGTTGATCATTCGTATAGGAATGGACAGTCGTCATTAAGCCGTTCTCAATTCCAAATTTTTCTTCCAGCACTTTTACGACTGGTGCCAGACAATTGGTTGTACAAGATGCATTTGAAATAATTTGATGATGATCCAAGTCAAGCATTCCTTCATTTACTCCCATTACAATGGTAACGTCTTCATTTTTACCGGGGGCAGTTAAAATGACTTTTTTCGCTCCTGCTGCAAGGTGCAGACTTGCTTTTTCACGTGAATTAAATTTCCCTGTCGCCTCGATGACAATATCAATCTTCAGCTCTTCCCATGGAAGCTCATTTGGGTTTCGATTATTAAGCAATTTGACCCGCTTGCCATTGACAATCAATTCATCATCAAGTGCAATGACTTCTCCTCTAAACGGTCCATGGACGGTGTCATATTTTATTAAATGGGCCAAGGTTTCAGCCGGATAACTTGCATTAATCGCCACAATCTCCAATTGTTCCTCAGTTATCGCCTTTCGAAAAACCATTCTACCAATTCTCCCAAAACCATTAATTGCAACTTTCGCCTTCATATGATGGCTCCTTCCACATTAATGTTATACTTTTATCTCATTTATGCTGAATAGTATAACATATTTATCGTTATTTGTGATCGATAAACTGCGGAATTTTTAAAATGTTTTTCATCTTGTCAACGTGCAATTCTTTTTTTTCAAAAAAAAAAGGCGAATATCGCCCCTTCTGGATTCTTTATTTAGCTCGTATTCCCCATCGGCGTAAAATTTCTTCCAGCTGTCTTTTCGTTTCAGCTAATGAACCATTATTATCGATGAGCATATCTGCTAATTTCTTTTTTTCAGGCAGAGGCATTTGCGCGTTGATCCGCGCTTTGGCCTCCGTGGCACTTAATCGATTGCGTTGCATTAACCGCGCTAACTGAACGTCTTGATCAACATAGACCAGAATTGTTTTATCAACCATATAGGATAATTTACTTTCGAATAGTAGTGGGATATCAAGGACAACAATTTCTTCGCCCCGCTGAATCGCTGCTTCTTTCTTCTCAGTCATTCTCCTTCGCACTTCAGGATGAACGATTTGATTGAGGTGCTGCCGCTTTTGCTCGTTATGAAAAACAATTGCCCCCAGTTTTGAACGATCAATTTCACCGTCAGGCAGCAAAATACTTGTTCCAAATTCTGCGATAATTTGGTTATAGGCTTCTTCATTTTTTCCGACAGCGAGTCGCGCCTCCACATCGGCATCTATTACCAGTATACTCATCTGTTTCAACATAGAGGAAACGGTGCTTTTTCCGCTGGCGATCCCGCCAGTTAACCCGACAGTTAACGTCATCTTCATACCCTTTCTGCAATCATTATAATTTCCAAATTCCAATCAAGATTAAGAGAATCCCTGGTAAAAAGGTGAATTTTTGAATCCATTCAATCCGGTACAGCAAAGAGCCGCTTTTTATCCCAAGCAGAACAAATAACGAGCTCATGATGGCAACAGCCCCCGCCAAGTAAATCGGGGAAAAACCAAGCATCGCTGCACCGATACCGGCACCAAAGGAGTCGAGTGATAAAGCAAAGCCAAGCATCAATGCTTCAATCCC
Source organism: Bacillota bacterium (assembly GCA_021821235.1). The sequence goes on along the minus strand of JAKACS010000258.1, from coordinate 405 downwards.
AGTAATGGTTCCGGATTGGTCAAAGTCAGCTGACATCGGTTTTTTCAATATGTTGATGACCAAGCCAAGCGAGCGGATTTCAAAATTCACAATCGTTTTTTCATGTTTTAACAGTTCTTTTTCTTTTTCAGGTCGAAAGAATTGAATAATCACCCCTGCACCCAAAACCATCAAAATTACTCCGCCAATGCTGGCGGTGATATGGGGGGAAAGGATTTTTGATAGTCCACGGCCGATTGAAACTGCTAGTAGCATGGAAATGGCTGAACAGCTGGCAATAATCAGAACTGATTTAAATGGCATCACCATTTTTCGCAAGCCATATGTGAAACCCACGCTAAAGCTGTCAAGACTGAGTGCAAAAGCGAGTAAGAGTAAGGAAAAAAATTGCATCATTGGATAGAG
>JAKACS010000257.1 GCA_021821235.1 Bacillota bacterium | reverse complement strand
GAATATTATCAATAATTGTACTTTGCTGGCCGGCATCCAGTTTATTGAACATGCTGTTAATATTATTGTAGAATGGGATAATCTGTGCTGCGAATACATTTTCGATATAGGCTATTAACGTATCCAGATGTTTTGGCACCACATTTGCCAAGTAATTCGCCCCTGAGACAATTTCAGCAATGAGCAAGGTAATCAACCCGGCAAACAGTGCGATCATAATCAAAAGAGCCAAAAGAACTGCAAGTACGCGCGGCATCCGCCCTTTTTGTTCGAAAAAGTTTACAAGCGGGTTAATCAGGAAAGCGATTGCGAGTGCAATAATAAATGGATAGGTTACCTTCGATAAATAGAAAATGGATAGGCCGGCTAAAATAACAATTCCTACCACGAAAAAGAATCTCAATGACCGGTTAAGATACGTTCGATTCAAAAAGGAGCCTCCTTTATGCAGCTGATTAGCATTTTATGGATGAATTTTAAACGGTGACAGCACCGAAAACCAATTTAATTTTCATAGTTGCATTTTACCACGTAATGAATAAACTGTATAATTCCTAATGGGCTGATGGGTAGAATCGCTATTGTTATTTTACGTTTATCATGAAGAAAAGTTTCACAGCTTTAGCGTCTAAAAGCGCATAGTAAACAATTATGGTAAGATAATTTAGTTGCTTCTAAGAGTAGAATTATCATCAGGTATATTCCAATTGTAAACTTTAAATAGAAAAAATTAGTTGTGCCCCTTGCCGTTTAAAGCTGCTTTTGGGCGAGGGGCTATTTCATTCGTACTTTGCATGGAAAGGTGATTTCTTATGTTTAATCAATCATTCTTATTTTTGTTTTTGCTTTTGGCGATCGGCTATGCTGCAAAAAATAATTCCCTTATGATCGCGGTCTTCGTTTTGATTTTCCTGAAAATCGGCGGTTTGGAAGCAAAAGCTTTTACGTTTATTCAATCAAAAGGGATCAATTGGGGAGTAACGATCATCACGATTGCGGTGCTTGCTCCGATTGCAAGCGGCGCTATCGGCTTTAAAGATCTGATAAGTTCCTTTAAATCGCCATATGCCTGGATCGCCCTTATTTCAGGAATGCTCGTTGCCCTGTTGGCGCGGGGAGGAGTCAATCTGCTTGCAAAAGACCCGCAAATTACAACCGCTCTTGTTATCGGAACCATTTTGGCAGTATCTATTTTTAAAGGGGTTGCAGTCGGTCCGCTAATTGGAGCAGGAATTGCTTATACAGCAATGAAAATGTTTGCTTTTTTTAACTAGTTTTTTTGTAAAATAATATTTTTTTAATTTTTTCAGACCTTTCCATTCACAAAAATTTGATAATTGTTTATAATAGGACTTGTAAGCGCATCCTTTTTACATATGTCATATTAATATGCTAAAATGCATATTAAGTTATCCTTTTGCTTTGCGAGTTAGGGTGTACAGCGTTTTGGCTGAATTTCGAGCATGCGCTCAATCAAGATTAATAGGGAAATAAAAAGGATAATGAACAGATGGCATTCGTTATGAAAAAAACCGATTTCAGGCTCCTGATTAAACGGCGCCTTAACGATTACGGAGGATGCTCTTTTCATCTGCATGTTTGACAGATGGTTGCAAAGTGCATTTTGCAATGGGTGTGGGGAAATGAGAATGTGAAGGAGAGGGTTAATGATGACAGTTACACGTGGTCTCGAAGGGGTAGTGGCAACTGCTTCCTCCATTAGTTCAATCATTGATGATACGCTGACATATGTTGGCTACAACATTGATGATCTAGCGGAGAATGCTAGTTTTGAAGAAGTAATCTATTTATTATGGCATCGTAAATTGCCGACAGAGCCTGAGTTAAATGAATTAATAAACCAATTATCTGAAAATGCAGCACTGCCGCCTGAAATAGTGGAGCAATTTAAGCTGATACCGATTCAAAAGGTTCATCCAATGGCTGCCCTCCGCACAGCTGTATCTTCGCTCAGCCTTTACGACGAAGAAGCTGATTTAATGGATGCGGAGGCAAACTATTGGAAAGCAATCCGTCTTCAAGCGAAAATGCCATCCATCGTGGCTGCATTCGCGAGAATCCGCAAAGGGCTCGAACCAATTGCTCCTCGAAAAGATTTAAGCTTTGCGGCAAATTTCCTTTATATGTTGACCGGTAAAGACCCGGAGCCGATTGCAGTGGAAGCAATGAATAAGGCGCTTGTTCTTCATGCTGATCATGAGCTAAACGCTTCTACCTTTACTGCACGCGTATGCGTTGCGACGCTTTCCGATGTTTATTCCGGTATCACTTCAGCTATTGGGGCATTAAAAGGCCCACTTCATGGCGGGGCGAATGAAGCAGTGATGAGAATGCTAACCGAAATCGGTTCGATTGAAAATGTAGAACCATATGTCCGCAAAAAACTTGACAATAAAGAAAAAATTATGGGATTCGGCCATCGTGTTTACCGTCAGGGTGATCCGCGTGCAAAGCATTTGCGCCGAATGTCTGAAAAGTTGACCGAAATAACGGGAGAACCACACTGGTACGAAATGTCGATTAAAATTGAAAATATGGTAACAGGGGAAAAGAAGCTTCCGCCAAACGTTGATTTCTATTCTGCTTCTGTCTATCATAGCTTGGGAATTGATCACGACTTATTTACGCCAATATTTGCTGTCAGCCGTGTGTCAGGATGGTTGGCGCATATATTGGAACAGTATGAGAATAATCGCTTGATACGTCCGCGCGCAGAATATACAGGACCAGGTATGCAGCAATATACGCCAATTTGGCAGCGTGGGTAAAAAAGGCAAAAGGTTTACAATTGATTAAAAAATTGGTTTAATTATGAATGTTGAAAAGGTTAGAGGGCGATCCTTCTAACCTTTGATTCGGCATAGAAAAGCAGTTTGTTTTTTACATACTTAGGAGGGGAATTTTAATGCAAGGAGAAAAAATCACAGTTAAAGACGGAGTACTCAATGTACCAAACAATCCAATCATCCCATTTATTGAAGGAGACGGTACAGGTCCTGATATCTGGGCAGCATCGTACCGTGTGTTGGATGCAGCAGTCGAAAAAGCATACAAGGGTGAGAAAAAGATTGTTTGGAAGGAAGTCTTTGCCGGAGAAAAAGCATTCAATCAGACTGGTGAATGGCTTCCACAAGAAACGCTTGATGTGATCAATGACTATTTAATTGCCATTAAAGGACCACTAACTACTCCGGTAGGCGGCGGTATCCGCTCTTTAAATGTTGCCCTACGCCAGGAATTGGATTTGTTTGTTTGCCTGCGCCCAGTTAGATGGTTTGAAGGCGTTCCTTCACCAGTAAAACGTCCGCAGGATACAGATATGGTTATTTTCCGGGAAAATACGGAAGATATTTATGCTGGTATCGAGTATGCAAAGGGTTCTGAAGAAGCGAAAAAAGTAATTGATTTCCTGCAAAATGAAATGGGTGTGACTAAAATTCGCTTCCCTGAGACATCCGGAATTGGCATCAAGCCAGTTTCCCAGGAAGGAACCTCACGGCTTGTGCGCGCTGCGATTAATTATGCAATCAAAGAGGGACGTAAATCGCTAACAATCGTCCATAAAGGCAATATCATGAAATATACAGAAGGCGCCTTTAAAAATTGGGGCTATGAGCTTGCGGAAAAAGAATTTGGCGATAAAGTATTCACTTGGGCGCAATATGACCGAATTAAAGCTGAAGAAGGCGCAGAAGCCGCTAATAAAGCTCAGGCTGATGCTGAAGCAGCAGGAAAAATCATTGTAAAAGATGCAATCGCCGATATTTTCTTACAGCAGATTTTGACAAGACCGCGCGAATTTGACGTTGTTGCCACAATGAATCTGAACGGAGACTATATTTCTGATGCTCTTGCTGCCCAGGTTGGTGGAATTGGAATTGCACCGGGAGCTAATATTAACTATGAAACTGGTCATGCCATTTTTGAAGCAACGCATGGTACAGCACCGAAATATGCGGGCCTTGATAAGGTAAACCCTTCATCTGTTATCTTATCCGGTGTACTTATGCTTGAACATTTGGGCTGGAATGAAGCAGCCAACCTGATTGTCAAATCAATGGAGAAAACAATTGCTTCCAAAGTCGTAACATATGATTTTGCAAGATTAATGGACGGGGCAACTGAAGTGAAGACATCTGAGTTCGGTGATGAATTAATTAAGAACATGGACTAAGATTCGCATGCAGGGCTGCTTTTTAAAGCAGCCTTACATAAGGTGAAACTTCAATCTGTGGGGGGGTTCTTCCATCCTCCACTGATTGTTAATTGAACCAATCGGGCTTTTACGGGCACCTATACTTCTTCGATTTCTCCTACTCTTAAGGTGGGGGCATACTGCCCGTTAATGCGGGATAAAAATTGCTTGATTAAAAAATACCAAGCAGCCAAAAATGCGAAAAGGGGAAATGAATCATGTCATTAAATCGGAAAAAGATTTCGGTCATCGGCGGAGGTTTTACAGGAGCCACCACTGCATTCTTACTGGCACAAAAAGAACTGGGAGATGTCGTTTTGGTGGATATTCCGCAAATGGAAAATCCGACAAAAGGGAAAGCGTTGGATATGCTTGAAGCAAGCCCTGTTCAAGGGTTTGATGCAAACATTACTGGAACATCCAATTACGAAGACACAAAGGATTCCGATATTGTGATTATTACTGCCGGGATTGCCCGCAAACCTGGAATGAGCCGAGATGATCTTGTTCAAACAAACCAAAAAGTAATGGTTGCAGTGACAAGAGAAATCGTTAAGTATTCTCCAAACTGCCATATCATTGTTTTAACAAATCCTGTTGATGCAATGACATATACAGTTTTCAGAGAATCTGGTTTCCCGAAAAACCGGATAATTGGCCAATCCGGTGTACTTGATACCGCAAGATTCCGAACTTTTATCGCTCAAGAATTAAATTTATCTGTGAAAGATATTACCGGTTTTGTATTGGGTGGCCACGGCGATGACATGGTTCCGCTTGTTCGCTATTCGTACGCTGGTGGTATTCCGCTTGAAACCCTTATTCCCAAAGAGCGTTTAGATGCCATTGTCGAACGGACAAGAAAAGGCGGTGGCGAGATCGTTAATCTACTTGGAAACGGTAGTGCTTACTACGCTCCGGCTGCATCCCTTGTTGAAATGGCTGAGGCGATTTTAAAAGATCAGCGCCGTGTACTTCCAACGATTGCTTACTTGGAAGGCGAGTATGGCTACGAGGGAATTTACCTCGGAGTGCCAACGATTCTTGGGGCAAACGGAATTGAAAAAGTGATCGAGCTTGATCTGACTGAAGAAGAAAAAGCTGCATTAGATCAATCTGCGCAATCTGTTCGCGGTGTTATGGCAGTTTTGGCATAAAAGGGAATGATAGAAAAGATTCGGGGGGAGCAACCCCTCGAATTTTTTAGCTAGTTTCGGAAACGTTTACAAAAAAAGAGGTGATTGATACGTGGTAATTGACAAAAAACGAAAATTGGGCAGAAAGATTGAAGAAATCAGCGTAGGGGAAAAGTTATCCATTTCAGAAAAAGTGGAGGATAAAGACTTGCTTCTTTATTTAGGACTCACCGATGACGCAAATCC
>JAKACS010000256.1 GCA_021821235.1 Bacillota bacterium | reverse complement strand
GGAAAACTCCGCTTTAAAAGAAAAATACCAGCCTAAATTTGTTATTGACAAATTTAGTAGCAGCGATTATAGTATAAGTAATAGAATATTTCCTTTTTAAAGGGGAGTAGCTGTACAATAAAGTCGTCATTACGAGAAAATTTTCTCCGGCTTTATTGGCAACTTGAACGTTGTTAGCAAGACCTTTACTGTAACGGTAAAGGTCTTTTATATTTTTTGGGCCTTTACCGCAAGCGGTAAAGGCCTTTTTCTTTCAACAAAGAAGGAGATATTTTAGAAAAATTTTTTCCTGAGGAGGATGTTGATGGAAGCTTCATTATTACTTGAGTATGGATGGGTGTTATTGGTTCTAATTGCATTAGAAGGACTATTAGCAGCAGATAACGCACTCGTTCTGGCGGTTATGGTGAAAAATTTATCGGAGGAAAAACGGAAAAAAGCGTTGTTTTATGGTTTAGCAGGTGCTTTTGTCATTCGCTTTGCTTCCTTGTTTGCGATTTCGTTCCTTGTAGACGTCTGGCAGGTACAGGCAATTGGCGCCATTTATTTGTTATTTTTAGCGGTGAATCATATTCTGCGTAAATTTTTGAAGCGAAATGCGGAGAAAAAAGAGGAAGAAAGTTCAGAGGGCAAGAAAAGCAGCTTTTGGCTGACTGTTTTAAAAGTTGAAATTGCCGATATTGCCTTTGCGGTTGATTCGATTTTAGCGGCAGTAGCAATGGCCGTTGTCTTGCCGGAAACGCCGCTTCCAACGATTGGCGGTTTGGACGGCGGCAAGTTCTTAGTTATCTTTGCCGGGGGATTTATCGGGCTGGTGCTGATGCGTTTTGCGGCGAATCTTTTTGTTCAGCTTTTGGAAAAAAAGCCGGGGCTAGAAGTTGCGGCCTATGTAATCGTTGGTTGGGTTGGAGTAAAGTTAGCTGTTTATACTCTTTCCCACCCTGCTTTAGCAATACTTAGTGAAGATTTCGCCCACTCACCGCAATGGAAGGCAATCTTCTACGTTGGATTAGTCGCAATTGCCGTGGTCGGCTGGCTTTTTTCCAAAGAAAAGCCGGAATCCGCAGAAAAAGAAAATGCAGTTTCCTAACCGTGTTAACTTGTTGAATCGATTGTTTCGCAAACAAATAAATAAGATTGTATCGAGAAAGAATAGCAAAAAAGCCAGCGTTCTGCTGGCTTTTTACACGCTGCGTTTCTTTCCAAAAAAGGAAAAAACAGAAATGATCACAACCGCGAGAATCGAAACGATCGAGCCGATACTGTTCTGGCTGTTAAAGAGAAACGACAGAAAAATGATTAACAAGGATACGATCGCTAAAATCGTGGTGTATGGAAATCCTTTTACGCGAAACCCCGGCTGGCGCTTGTAGTGTGGCCGCAGTTTCAACTGGGCAAAGCAAATGCTGATCCATATCAGCATGACGGTGAATCCAGGGATCGACATTAAGTAGCCAATGATTCGATCTGGCGTTAAATATGCTAAGAAGATGCCGATTAATATCGCCGTCGCCGTGATGAAAATCCCTTGCAATGGAATTCCTTTCTTCGATGTTTGCAAAAGCCTTTTTGGTGCTTCGCCGCTCTGTGCCATCGAAAAAAGTGTACGCGATGTGGCATATATTCCAGAGTTGGCCGCTGACAGAACAGCTGTGAGCAAAACAAAGTTCATCACATGTGCCGCACCCGGCAAGCCTGCCAAACTAAAAACTTGCACGAAGGGGCTATCGACCCCTGAAACTTGATTCCACGGAACAATCCCAACAATAATTAAAATCGGGAAAATATAAAAAAGAATCACCCGGCTTATCGTACTTTTAATGACTTGCGGCAATACTCGTTCGGCATCCTTTGTTTCCGTAACGGCTACGCCAATCAGCTCGGCACCGCCATATGAAAACATGACAATTAAAAAGGCGCTAAACGTTCCCTGTAGTCCATTTGGGAAAAAACCGCCGTGATCCGTGTAATTGGAAAGCGGGTTTTTGATCGGACTCGGAATGACTCCGGCAAGAAGAAGAACCCCTAATACAATAAACGCAATTAAAGCAATAATTTTAATCCCGGCAAACCAAAATTCAAGTTCCCCGTAGTATTTTACTTGGAATAAATTAATTCCAATTATAAGTACAGCGCAAATGAAACTTAATAGCCACAATGGCGCTGCTGGAAACCAAAATTTAAGAAAACTTCCGGAAGCCAGTAGCTCGACAACGGTGACAAGCACCCAGTTCACCCAGTAGAGCCAGCCAACAATGAAGGAAAGCTGGTAGCCAAAGGCCTTTTTGATCAGATGCTGAACATTTAAATTTGGAAAAGCAATCGCCATTTCACCTAATGCCGTCATGACAATAAATAACAGTAACCCGCCAACTAAATAGGCGAACGCGACACTTGGTCCAGCAAGGCGAAGGGTGTCTGCACTCCCTTTGAAAATTCCAGTTCCAATCATCCCTGCAAGGGCAATAAACTGGACATGCCTTGGCAATAAGCCGCGCTTTAAATTTTGATGGGATTTCTCCATGATGTCAAAACCTTTCTCAAACAATCTTTTTTGCATAAACGCTTTTATGCATTAAAGTAACTATCTAACTATATCATTTTTTAGTAGGATGTCAATGTCCAGCGCAAAAAAAACTAAATCATAATGATTATGTTAAAAATACAAATTATCTTCTGGTTTTACAATTTTTACATTTTTATCGATTGTGATTATGTTAGCATATTAGTATACTTAATGTGTTGTGAAGAGGATGGAATATTGAAGAGGTGTTTTTACAATGGAAGTTGCCCAAGTCAAGTCGAAGAAAAAGAAAGTGATTGTTGCCGGGGTCATCTTTTTAATTATCCTGGTGGTTGCCCTAAACGTATTTCTTTTGCAAAGAAAGCAGAATGGAAGTGCGACAGATTTAAAGTTTACGAGTGTAACAGAGAGAGAATTGAGTAGCACGAAGCTGATAGCGGGGCAGGTCGTGCCGGGGAAACAAGAAACGATTTATGCCGATCCGACGCTTGGGAAGGTGAACGAGTTTTTTGTTAATGAAGGGCAGGAAGTGAAAAAGGGACAAAAACTATTTTCCTATGAAAACCCCGAACTTTCGAGTCAAATCAAACAGCTTACGCTTGACAAGCAAAGTGCAAAACTGCGCTATGATCAAGGAAATGACAAAATTTCTTCATTAAAAGATCAAATCCAAAAAGCGAAGGATGCCGGTGCGGCAAAAGAGGTTACAGACCCGCTTGAGTCCCAGCTGCAGGATCTGGAATTGCAGCAAAAAACAACCGAGCTGGAAATCGAGAAGCTTCAGCTGCAATCTGAAGATCTGCAGCGGAAACAGAACGATTTGACGGTTTATAGTACCACAGATGGAATTTTGCAAAAAGTAAATAAAGATGCAGGCGGCCAAAGTACCACGCAGGCGGCTGCCGTCCAAGCTGCGCCGCTGATTCAAATTGCTTCAAAAGATCCTTTCAAAGTGGAAGGGACTCTATCAGAACTGCAAAAAGCACAAATTCAGCCGAACCAGCCGATTACGATTACAGCAAAAGCGATCCAAGATAAAAAATGGAATGGGAAAGTAACCGAGGTTAGTCAATATCCTGCGACAGATCAGGCAGGACAAAGCGCAGTTGCCGGACAGGCAGCACAAAACATATCCTATTATCCTTTTACCGCATCGTTGGATTCACAGGATGGACTGGCGCCGGGGTATCATGTGTCCATTCAAGTTAAACTGACGTCGAAAAAATTGCTTGCCATCCCGCGCAGCAGCATTATTGAAAAAGGAAATTCTCCGTATGTGTTTGTTGTAAAAAAGAACAAACTTCATAAGCAAACGATCACAATGGGATTGGGCGACGGTGAATGGACAGAAGTACTGGACGGTTTAAAAGCGGGTGACAAGATTGTCAAAAATCCATCAGCGAGCCTAAAAGATGGAATGGATGTGAACGGCAAATGATCCGTTTGCAGCATATTTTTAAAACGTACAAACAAGCAGCACTTGAAGTTCCGGTTCTCCATGATATCAACATTGAGATTGAGGACGGGGAATTTGTTTCGATAATGGGGCCGTCTGGTTCGGGGAAATCGACGTTGATGAATATTATCGGCTGCCTTGACCGCCCGACTGAAGGGGAGTATATCCTGGATGATACGAATGTCCTACAGGCCGACGAAACAAGACTTGCGCTGATTCGCAATCAGTCGATCGGCTTTGTGTTTCAGCAATTTCACCTTTTGCCCCGTCTGACGGCAACAGCCAATGTCGAACTCCCCCTGATTTACGCGGGAGTCAATCGCAAAGAGCGTCATGAGCGAGCGTTGGAAGCGTTGGCGAAGGTCGGATTAGCCGATCGTGTTGACCATTTGCCAAACCAGCTTTCCGGCGGCCAGAAACAAAGGGTTGCGATCGCGCGTGCCATTGCAAACAATCCGGTCTTTATTTTAGCCGATGAACCGACTGGAGCGCTTGACACAAAGTCCGGAGAGCAGGTAATGGAGATTTTTACGCAGTTAAACAATGAAGGTACAACGATCATTATGGTTACCCACGAAGATGAGGTTGCCGCCTACAGCAAGCGGCGGATTTCCTTAAGGGATGGTCAAATTTTGCAGGATGAGCGAGGGGATATAGGTGAGTTTAGTAGACAGTATTAAGATCGCTTTCTCTTCCATCCTCGCCCACAAATTGCGTTCGATTTTGACGATGCTTGGGATTATCATTGGGGTAGGCTCGATCATTACCGTTGTTGCAATAGGAAAAGGCGGAGAAGCCGCGTTAAAATCGCAATTTGCCGGCGCGGGCAACAATACGATTCAAATTAACTTTAAACCGGATACCGAGGATCCTTTTGCGATGCCGTTCGACCAGCCGCCGACCTTTACCCAGGAAAATCTGCTTCAGCTGGAAAATATCCCTGAGATTGCCCATGTAATTACAACGAATAATACGATGGAAACATTAGCAATAAATGAAAAAAACATTGGAACGCAAATATACGGAATAACGGACGAATATTTTTCGGTAAATTCCATAAAAATGGTGGCAGGGAGAAAGTTAACGAAAGCCGATTTTTCTCAGTCGAACAATTTGATTATGATCAATGAAAAAGCGGCAAAAGATTTTTTCAAAGATCGGAGTGCAATCGGACAAATCATTGAATTGAAGGGTCAGCCGTTTCAAGTCATTGGCGTTTACAAAGCGCAAAACGGACTTTTCGACTTAGGCATTCCGGAGCTGCTCATGCCCCTGTCGCTTTGGCCTGTCCTGTTTGGAACGGATGAGATTCAATCGGTCACCCTGCAGGCGAAGGATGTCAGCAAGCTTGAGGCAGCCGGGCAAAAAGCGGTAAATCTCCTTAATGACACAAAGTCAGCTGATCTAAAAGGGAAATATGAAGTGTTTAATTTGGAGGAAATCCAAAAAAGCATTTCGCAGGTAACGAACATTATGACGATGATTATTGGAGGGATTGCCAGTATTTCTTTGCTTGTTGGCGGAATTGGTGTCATGAATATTATGCTTGTTTCGGTAACCGAGCGAACAAGGGAAATCGGGATTCGCAAAGCGCTTGGTGCGACCCGGGGGAAAATCTTGCT